>JBAUIA010000022.1:0-7341 GCA_049680565.1 Phototrophicaceae bacterium | reverse complement strand
TGCGGTCTGATGCAAAGGCTAAACGTGTACCATCAGGTGACCATGCTGGTTGACGATCATTTGCAGGATTAGTGGTGATTTGTGTTGCCGACATCGTATTAAGGTCAAAAACAAAGATGTCATAATCACCCGCATTAAAGAATGCATACGCAATTTTCGTGCCATCAGGTGACCATGCTGGCTCAAATTCATCTGCGCCAGTGTTGGTGATATTAACGGCATTTTGCCCGTTACTGTCTGCGACATAAATATCGAGATTGCCACCACTATTGGAGATAAAGGTTAAAGAACCTGTTGGTGCGACTGGAGCAGCAGCTTCTACGACTACGTCTAAGGTAGCGGTTGACGGGGTTGACCCTTCTGCACCTGTCGCTGTTAAGCTCACGGTGTAGTTGCCTGCAACCGCATAGCTGTAACTTGGATTGACTTCGGTGCTACTACCACCATCGCCAAACTCCCATGCGTAACTGAGCGCATCTGTAGAGGTATTGCTGAATGCAATCGCATTACCTTCAACCACAGGATTCGGTGCGCCTGTAAATGCTGCCACTGGCTCAACCACAGACGGTGGCGCTGATTCGACGGTTACTAACAAAGTAGCGCTTGACGGGGTTGATCCCTCTGCACCTGTCGCTGTCAAGCTCACGGTGTAGTTGCCTGCAACCGCATAGCTGTAACTTGGATTGACTTCGGTGCTACTGCCACCATCGCCAAAGTCCCATGCGTAACTGAGCGCATCCGTCGACGTATTGCTGAATGCAATCGCATTACCTGCAACCACAGGGTTAGGTGCGCCTGTGAAGGCTGCTACTGGCTCAACTACAGGCGGTGGCGCTGCTTCGACGACTACATCTAAAGTAGTTGTTTCCGTACCCCCAGCGCCCGTAGCACTGAGTTCAACCGTATATGTACCTGCTACAACATAGCTATAGCTTGGGCTGATTTCGATACTGCTACCACCATCGCCAAAGTCCCATATATAACTATCGGCATTCAAAGTTGTGTTGTTGAATATCACCGATTCGCCTGCTATTACAGGATTAGGGTTCGCTGTGAAACTTACAACAGGGGCTTCTGGTGCTGCATTTACGACTATATTTGTGGTAGTCGTTTGTGTACCACCCGAACCAGTTGCTGTTAAAGTCACTGTATAGTTGCCTGCGACGGAGTAAGTGTAGCTTGGGCTGACTTCAGTGCTACTGCCACCATCGCCAAAATCCCACGAGTAACTGTCAGCATTTAGGCTCGTATTACTAAAAGTGATGCTTTGACCCGTTAGTGCTGGGTTAGGATCAGCAACAAAACTTGGGTCTGGCTCTGGTGCAATCACAACAGGCTCGCTTACATTAATCGTAAGTTCTGCTGTGTCTACTTGATTTTGTGGATCAGTCACAATTAAGGTGACAGTATATGATCCTTGCGCTGTATAAACATGCGTTGGATTTTCATCGATGCTTGTACCGCCATCGCCGAATGTCCAAGCATAGCTTAACCCGCTACCATCCGAGGCATTCGAGAAATTAACGGTTAATTCAACAGAACCTGATTCTGGGTCGGCAGTAAAATCCGCAACAGGGGCAACAAGTGGTTGTTCCACATTAATAGGAACTTCTTCTGTTGTCGTTGCACCACCCGGACCACTAGCAGTCAAGGTAACGAGATATGTACCGGGGGTTTCATAAGTGATTGTGGGGTTTTGTTCACTACTTGTCCGACCATCGCCAAAGTTCCAAGCATATGTCGTTGCATTACCTGTGGTTGTATTGACAAAATCTACTGAAACTGGTGCAATATCACCACTGACGGATAAATCAAAATTAGCAGATGGTGCGTCGGGAGGGTCTTGTACTGTGATTGCAACAACGCTATCAGTTTGACCACCGTCACCAATTGCTGTCAAGCGAACGTTATATACACCAGCCGTATTATAAGTATGCGTTGGTGATATATCTGTATTATCGGTGAGTCCATTCCCGTCGAAATCCCACAAGAAGGATGTACTTTCGCCAGATGTTGTGTTCGTAAATGCAACAGTTTCACCGGTCTCGATTGTCGTTGAATCGGCTGTGAAAGATGCAATCGGTGCAGCAATGGTATTATCCTCAACAGTAATCGCACGAATTAACGAGCTTGATCCACCATTACCCGCAACCCGTAGAACAACATTGTAAGTTCCGGGATTATTAAATACATGGGTTGGATTTTGTTCACTACTTGTCGAACCATCACCAAAGTCCCAACTAACTGCGTTAATTTGACCTGTTGAGTTATTTGTAAATATAACGGTCAACGGTGGCTCGCCACTCACAATACTAGGTGTAAACGCTGCGGTTGGTGCAGCAGGGGAGTTCACACTAATCTGTCGTGACACATTCGATGTTCCGCCCGGTCCTGTTAGGCGAAGTGTGACTGTATAAGTCCCCGGTTGGCGGTACGTATAGGTTGGGTTGACAGCACTACTGCTACCACCATCACCAAAACTCCATGAATAACTGGTGATTTGCCCTTGTGACTGATTGAAGAAATTTACAATCAATGGGGCTGATCCAACCGTAAGGTTTTGTGTAAAGGCAGCAATCGGGCGTGGAGTTGTAGTATTGGTTGGCACAGGTGTCGGTTGTTGATTTTGGACACGTATATTACCAACTTGAGTTGTCTGTTGCGTTCCATCCCGTAAGAAGACACGCAATCTTAGTTGATACAAACCATCAGGTGTTGCACCTGAATTGGTTGACCAAACCCCTAATACACCAGCAAGAACACGTTGCTGAACAATCCCTGTAATCGGAAACCACAGATTATTAGGATTATTCTGTTGTGCATATTCTAGCCGATATTGTAAAAAGTTCGGATGACTGGCCGAACCAACAACCTGTACTGTTCCACTCGCAATATTGCCAGATAACGGGGCAACAATCACAATGCTAATTGGAGCAGGCGTATTTGTTGGGGGCGCTGGGTTATTCGGCACCAAAACAATCGATGTTGGTGGAATAACAGGGCGTGTACTAAAAGCAAATGGTGTAATAGTCGGGAAGACCGTAACACCACCTTCAGCTTGAGCAGTCGTTGTCGCTTGTACCGTCAGAACATCAGGTTCTGTCGTCAAGGTCGCTTCCTGCTGTTCAGGTGATGTGCCTAAATTACAAGCACTCAAAATGAGCATAATCCCTATTGTGATAATAAATAGGGGGCTAGCTCGGTGTCGTAGTTGCATAAGCATAAAATCCCTTTAAGTATGTGATTATATAGATAGATCTTATACCCATTATACCTAATAAAATTAAGCATAACCTGACGACCATACAACGATTTTTATATATTTATCATTAATCAGCATAGGGTATATCTCATCATTCACTTATTTTTTGACAGTATATGAAATGATATGGAGAAAATTGCTTGTCATTAATCATTATTTGGTGTTAAACTATCATCATGAAAGTATTAATTGTAGATGACGAACAAGCAATCAGAGAAGCTCTCGGACGGAAACTTCAACGTGACGGTTTCGAGGTCGTATTAGCAGAAGATGGGGCAGGTGCTTTACGAGCATTCCATTCAGAACGCCCTGATCTTGTGGTTTTGGATATTATCATGGCTGGCGGTATGAATGGCTTGACCGTTTGTCGTCGGATTCGTGATTTAGCAGACACACCCATTATTATGTTATCAGCACAAGCCATTACCGAAGATGATGTGATTGAAGGCTTAAATGCTGGCGCAGATGAATACCTTATTAAACCGATTCGTCTTAATGAGTTTATCGCACGAGTCAATGCTGTCATGCGCCGTGTACAAATTACAACCAACGAAACCGATCAAGTCTATGATGATGGATATCTAAATGTCGATCTGCATCGTCGGCAAGTCTATGTAAAAGCACAAAAAGTACATCTGACACCAACAGAATTTAAATTATTGGCTGTTTTGATGGAGAATACAGGGCGTGTTGTTGCCCAACGTGATTTACTCGAACAAGTATGGGGACGCGAATATATTGATGATGTCTATTATCCACGTGTCTATATTAGCCAATTACGTCGCAAAATTGAAGAAGACCCCTCAAATCCACTTTATATCCTGACCGAGCATCGTGTAGGGTATCGATTTGAAAAACAAACCCGAACCCCACTTGATTCCTAACTTAAATAGTGCGAGCTTATGCCGACTGATTTCCCAATTGCTTTACTAATCAATGGCTTTACACTCGCACTTGCTACAGCCTTTTTACTAATTGTTCTATGGTACGATATTCATCGAACTGTTAATCAATTTTTTGCAATCTTTCTCATCTTCGTACAAATTTGGAATATCGGTTTCTTCTTAGCTGAAATCAGCCTTATTGTAGAAGCGCCAATAGAGCTATTTAACGTTGGATATGCCATCTCCCAAGCAGGATTCGTAGGCGCAAGTGTCGCCCTATATGCTTTGATGCTCATGATTGCTGGGGTGCAACCACGAAGATTCCGCTTGCTAACAGGTATCTATCTTATTATTGGTGTGGGATACCCCCTCATCACAGGATTAACAAGTGATGAACTCGCTAACACACTACAATCGCGTGCTTTTTCTGGGATTTTTTTCGTTGGCTTTGATTTATTAACC
The DNA here is from genome assembly GCA_049680565.1 of Phototrophicaceae bacterium. Classification (GTDB taxonomy): domain Bacteria; phylum Chloroflexota; class Anaerolineae; order Aggregatilineales; family Phototrophicaceae; genus JAUZRW01. The sequence continues at coordinate 2,733 of JBAUIA010000022.1, read as the reverse complement.
CTATATGTTACATGGCGTTATCGGCGTAAATTCAATAGCATTTCACTTATCATTGGTAATATTCTGTTCGTGATCGGTCAAGGTGTATCTTTTCTAAACCCTGAATTAGGAATCGTTACACTCGCAGCAACATTTAGCTCATTAGGCTCAATGGCAATCAGTTTTGCGTTTATCCGCCGTGAATTAATTCGTCCATTGCTTGAACGTGGCGAGCAATTAGAATCGCTCCATGATGTCAGTGTGTCGATTACTAGCCAATTTACGGTAGACTCTGTATTAGATGGTATCGCAGAACGTGCAGCCCAATGGCTACAAGCCGATGCTGCAGGCATTTTCCTTAAACGAGGCGAGCATCTTGTACTTGTTGCAATCTATAACTTGCCAGATGATGCGCTCGATATAGAAATTGAATTAGGAGAAGGTATCGCTGGACGTGTTGCGGATACTAAAAAGTCTATTTATCTCGAAAATTATGACCGCGATTGGATATATGACGACGAATTTGATTTTGCACGCGAAACGTTCGGGTCAATTATCAGCGTACCTCTCATTTATGCAAATGAAGTGATAGGTGTATTGACCGTAATTGGCGATACGTATACAACGTTATTTGCTGAAAATGATGTTCGCTTATTAGAGCTTTTATCATCACAAGCTGCTGTTGCTATTTCACAAGCGAATCTATTTTCCGATCAACGCATCTTGACCAATCAGCTAGAAGAAGCCAATGATCGCTTGCGAACCGTTCTACTCAGTACCGAAAATCCTGTAATCGCTGTTGATCGGCAATTAAATCTTATTTTCACTAATCCTGCTGCCGAAACTTTATTTCAGCTTGATACCCATCATAGTCGGGAACATCTACACTCAGCTGTACCACAAACTGCATTGCCACCTAATTACAAAAAAGCCCTTAAAGCAATTAAAGCAAAAGGCTATTTTCGCTATGAAATTGAAGTTAAGGGCGATACATATATATGTCAGGTTGCTCGTCTAGGTAAACAAACACAGGAAGATGGCTTTGTCGCTGTAATGAATGATATTAGTGAGCTTAAAGAGCTGGATCGCGTTAAAAGTGAGATGGTTCGTATGACAAGCCATGACCTAAAAAACCCACTACAAGCAGCTTTTGCTAATTTAGAGTTACTCCGCGATGATGTTGATGCCCTTCATGATCCTGAAATTACATTATCTGTAGATAACATTGATCGCCAATTAAATAAGATGCACCGTATTATCAGTGGTATCCTTGATCTGGAACGTGCGCGTCTTGGCTCATCATTAGAAGATATTTGCAATCCTGAAATACTCATCAATGAAGCGATTGAAGAACTCACCGATATTGCCGATGAAAAAGGTATTGTGTTACGTGCTGATATCACTCCCGAGATTGCATCATTTAAAGGGGATAATCAACAATTTAAGCGTGCAATAGTTAATATTATCGAAAATGCAATCAAGTTCAATACAGCAGGAGGGGATGTTCTCATACAAGCCCAAAACAGCAGTAACCAAATATTCATAACAATCAGCGATGATGGTATTGGGATACCAGCAGAATTGCATACGAAAATATTTGAACGGTTTTATCGGGGGCATCAAGCAGGTGCCGAACATGCGAGTGGCTCAGGTCTAGGATTAAGTCTAGTCAAAGCTGTGATTGAAAGTCACAATGGACAGATACGGGTACGTAGCCAACCGAAAGTGGGAACAACTTTCCATATATCGTTACCTGCCATACTGTCGTAGGCTATTATCCCAATCTTAAAAATATTCACTGTAGATGAGTTAAAGAGATAATCATGCATTTGAGACTTTTATCAGTAGTTGTTTTAGTATGTGCCGTATTTTTCACAACCATTGGCTATGCACAAGATGATGCAACCGCAACATCTGATCCATCCAAAACGCCATCACCAACAGAAACCAGTACACCCGTAGTAGAAGCAAGTGAAGTAGAAGAATCCGCTACCATTCCACAGTTAAGCCCATTACCACGCTCATATACTCAAGAAGATCTTAGCGTGCTTGTTGGTAACGTCCAACGTCCAAATGGTATCGCCTATTTTGACAATTTCTTATTTACAGCATGTAATGGGGATTGGACAATGTACCGTATTGATTCCCAAACAGGACAAACCATTACTTATGTCTTTGGAATCCGTAATGCTCATCAAATGGTTGCAGAAGATACCGATGCAGGATTCAATCTCTGGATTCCTGATTTCGATACCAATCAATTTATGCGTATCGACCATACGGCATCCGCACCACAATTAATATCACGCGAAAATCTTGATGGTCCTTGGGGTATTGCTAATATATCTGAAACACAATTTCTAATTAGCAACCTACGTGCTGATAATTTAGTCTTAGCTGACACTGCAGGCAATACAGAAATTGCAGTTGAAGGTCTAAGAGCGCCAGCAGGGCTGATAGTACAAGGAGATTACGTCTATGTTGCGAATAACAGCAGCGCCCGTCGTGCCATTGAGTGGTTCTCTATTGATGATCTTGCATTATCTGATGATGGCACGGTGACATCAGTCACTGACATCACACAACCACTTGTTACTGGTTTGCAATACACCTCTAGTCTGGTTCTAGCAGAAGATGGGTATCTTTATATTAGCTTCGCATTAGGCACACGAGGTGTTGTCGGACGTGTAAACCCTGATGAATGCCGTGATGGTGGCTGTACCAACGAAGATGTAGAAATCGTCTTGTTTACAG
>JBAUIA010000021.1:0-3057 GCA_049680565.1 Phototrophicaceae bacterium | reverse complement strand
CTAACAGATACAGAAATGAAAGCAAGGCACTTAGTCGAAAAACCACTCGGTGTAAATGAGGGTATTTTAATCGATAATTTTATCGCGCTAGCTTCTTCAGTAGGTTTTGAAGTTATATCTCAGAACAATATCTCAGATCGCATAATCCCTAATCTTATGCGTCTAAAAAAGCTACAAAATCGATTTCTTCCTAATCAACTATTCTTCCGATTAGCAAAATTAATTCTTCCAAGATATCTTGTCCATAATGCGATAGCGGCTATGCTTATGCCTACTATGGTACAGGATGGTTATCAAGGATATTTTCAAATAACTTTAAGAAAGTAGGTAAAAAATTATGAATAAATCATCAAAGCAATTAGATCCTCAAAGCTTATCTGCAGACTTACGACAGGATATATTTTTGGCGGTTGAGTGGATCAAGTCAAATGGATATCCATTGAAACGGATGGTATATCAAACCAGAAAACTTGAACGTATAACGAATTCAGTCGAAGTAGATGGAAACCGCATCGATCAAGTGATAGAAAATCTACAATATGAATTTCAAAAATTTGACCTTGATAGTTTTATTGCGCATATCGAAGCATATAAAAAAGAGAAAATCAGATTAGTTCCTTTCAATTTTACTAAAAGTACATCTGGTTTATACGTCAAAGCAAGCGATCTAAGCTTTATTTTTTATAATGAGAATCGTAATCCTGTGCTACGCAATCATATTATTATTCATGAACTAGCGCATCTTCTTTTAGATCATAGTTTTCTAGAAACCTCAATAGAAGGATATCTTGAAGCTCAGCTAGGGGTACAATTCAGGTCATATTTACCTAGCAACTATAATGATTCAAGTGAAGAACAAGAAGCTGAGGAATTCTCAAGACGGATTTTGGTACTTGTTGCCAAGCATGCTAGAAATAAATATTTATCAGATGAACCGAATGCAACACTTTACCCACCATTTAATCGTTAGAGTCGCTTATGTATATCATGTTTACACTCTTTAACCTTATTTATTGGATACTTTATTTTATTGCGCTCAAGCAACATTCAAGTGAGACAATATTTTGGAAAATGCCTCACATATATCTCTGGATTACAGCCTATTTAATGGGGTTGGTATACATTGCCAATCATTTCTTCTTTTTACAATACTTTGATAATGTACTTTTTGCTAATAGCCGATATCCAGTATTTATGTATTTGTATGTCACACTACATTTTATTTATATGGGTGGCGGATTATTAGTGTTAGGGAATGAGACCAAGTCACGATCGATTACAATTTTGTGCTGGTTAGTCTTTATTGTGTATTTTGCAACGCTAGTCAATACCAATCACAATGATGATTACATTAATGCTTACCTAATTAATACAATATTATTGTATCTGATGTCAGTATTTAGTTATTTTGCTCTGGTTGAAATAAACAAAAGAAAAAAAGTCATCATTGCTAATACGCTTGAAGCAACTCATGGATTCTGGTATGTATTATTCTCGTTTTTTTGGGGATTATCTTACTTTATAAATGCTGTTAACAGCCTATCTTTGCTAATCAATCCATTAAATATCAGCGACTATCAGGGGAATATGCTCGCTTACTTACTAAGCGGAATCAGTATAACATGTGTAGGTATCATGATGATGAAAGATAAATATTTATATTACACGTCTTATCTCATTCGTATTTGGCAAAAATGGAAACTAAAAAAACTATGTCTTATTTTATTGAAAAAAACTAAAGGTGTAGTCGAAGCACGCAATATAGATCATCTAATGGACAGTATTGATGATGATTTACACACACTAATTATTCTTATTTTAGATTATTATCCATTTTTACCAGACGATGATCCACTAAAGCCAATGCTGGAAAAAGTTGAAGCAGAGGGCAAAGGGTCAGATAATATTATATGGAAGATTATTCAAATGCAGGGCTTCAGTTTAATGTGAGCTGTGTTTGGTCAATACCATCTTCGAAAAATGAGTTGGATAATAAAGTTGACTTGATAGTCATAAGCTGTAGGGTCAAAAAACCTTATCCATAGGTAGATTCATCCAATTTTGATGCTAAAATTCTACCATTTGGAAAGGTTTCGTTCACTTGCTTTGGTCTACTCTCTTGCAGGTTATTAATCTCATCTTTGAGTTATTAGGTTCTGTTGCAAAAAATACGACAATGATCTATCCTGCTGTAAGATGACTAAATTCGTGCCGGGGATCGTGTGTATCGATGGCAAGTATATTCAAATGGCGGCATTATGAAGAGACCACCAAAAACCAGGGGCAAAACTTTCTGACGGCAAAATTAACTTAGCGGAATAAGCAACTTTTATAAGCTTTTCAAGCTTTCTGGAAAACTAGATTTATAATCTAGCCCCGACTTTTTGGTGATCTCTTTCTTCAGGATGCTATCCAAAGCGTTTCAAACAGTTCCATCTGGTCAGTTGATATAGAGACCGTATCCATCCTGCTCCACGGCGTTCGCCATAATTTTTATTCATCAAGGGCTTGTCTGCCTCCGGGGAAATACGTGTAGAAAGTGGAAGTTGAGACACCTAACCGTTTGGCGATTTGGGTGATGGTGAGGGTATCATCCTTGAGTAGTGTTGTTGCGACGGCAATATCTTCCTCTGACAAGGCAGGGGGGCGTCCTCCGATTCTACCACGCTGACGGGCAGATTCTAACCCTGCTTTAGTACGTTCGCGGATGATGGAACGCTCAAACTCTGCTAATGCCCCGAAAATATGAAATATGAGTCGTCCGCCGGAGGTGGTCGTGTCTATCGACTCGGTGAGAGAGCGAAGCCCTATCTCTTTGTCTTCGAGCATTTCGACCGTTTCAATGAGCTGCTTCAGGGAGCGGGCAAGGCGATCCATTTTCCAGACCACTATAGTGTCACCTGCACGAGCGGCTTGCTTTAGCATCATGGTTAGCTCAGGACGATCTCTCTGTGCGCCGGAGGCTTTCTCGACAAATAATTTTTCACAGCCTGCTTTTTTGAGCGCATCAAGCTGTAATTCAGGATTCTGATCCTGTGTGGAAACACGTGCATAGCC
>JBAUIA010000020.1:0-3280 GCA_049680565.1 Phototrophicaceae bacterium | reverse complement strand
GCAGGCACATCTAATTTAACTCGATTTGCATTTGACATTTTTAGCTCACTCGCTTGATAATTAACAAGGTTTGATCGTCATCTGGCATATAATGGATATTTGCAGCTTGTAACAGAACTTGTCCAATTTCTTTAGCAGATTTATGCCGATAGGTTTCAATTAAATCCAGCATATCCTGATAACCGAGCATTGTTCCTGATAATTGAGGGGCTTCTGGAATACCATCAGAACTGACTACCAAAACATCTGATAAACCCATCTGGATTGTATGGTTTCCAAGCATTGTTTCTCTGAGTACGCCTATCGGTGGACTGTCTGCTTCTAATATGCGTGATTTTCCTTCTGAGGGACAATAGATTACAGGTGAATGTCCTGCATTGGCGTAACTCAATTGATGCAATGCAAGGTCATAATACCCCAAAAAAAGAGTGACAAAAGAATTAACCTTTGAGAAATCATCATAAAGATGCTCATTGAACTGTTCGATGACGGATTTAGGTGTCGGTTCACGGAGCACTTTCAAGACTGTTCTGGACATTGCCATTAGAAGTGCAGCAGAAATCCCTTTACCCGCCACATCGCCCAAGGCAAAGCGAAATGACTGTCCATGTTGTTTAAATTCATAGAAATCACCCCCAACCTCTAATGCAGGATTACAGTAAGCCCATACATCTAAGCCATCAATATTTTCTGGTGAATCGGCTAAGAGGCTCATCTGAACATTTCGTGCAACATTCATCTCTACACTTATACGTTCTTGCTGTAAGCGTTCTTGAATGAGAAACGCTTTTTGGATATGAGTCGATGCTTGTTCAGAAATAGAGCGTACCATTTTGATTTCTGGCATAGTGAAATTGTCAGTCTTGCGGATGACCCCCAAAATACCAATAACATCATTACCGATTTCAATCGGCATCAGCATAACTTGTGAGGTCTTTTTAAGAGAACTCGTAAGAAGCTTGTATTGTTTATCATCATTTATTTCAGTGAACCATGTATTGATGAGTTCATTTGGCACATAACCAGCACCGGCTTGAGCGACTTCTGGTTTATCTGTTAAAGGGTTTAATACGACAAATGTGTGATAAACCTTGAGTAAGTGTTGTGTTTTTTCAGCTAAAATATGTAAAATGTGCTGTAATTTGGTCTGATATTGTAAGGATTCATTTAATTCATACAATGTGATTAGACGATCTTGATATTCCATGACTTCGTTTGATAGTTGCATAATATCAAATTCACGCTTGATGATAGCTGTTAGAAGTGAGGCATCTGCAAATAAACGTGCCTGCATAGCCACACTATCAATCCCAACAGCACAGAGCAAGACCAATTCATGATTGATTTGCCAAGGGGCTTTTATCATTGAGGCTATTTCCTCAGGTTGATAGTGATAGTCGCTTGGGAAACTTGCCAATACCTCATCCTGACGGAGAATGACGAGTGCCTCCGCACCAATGTTATGCCATGCCTGACCCATCAATTTAAGCTCACGTGTTAAAGCCTGCATCCAAGGGACAACATCCCTATCATTTATCATGAGCTTATCGCTTTATCAGATTAACGGCATCATCGACTGAATCAACGAATTTAAAAACTTTATCAAATTGAGTTAGCTGAAAGATGCGATTAGCAACGTCAATTTTAGAGCGGACTAAAACGACAGTTCCTTGATTTGCCTGTGATTGCTTGAGCATCTTAACTAGCCAAGCGAGTGCCGCACTATCGAGAAAATTAACCTCAGTCAAATCAATGATGGCAAAGGGATGTTCAGCTGTAATAAGATCACCATATTTTGTTTGAAGTTCAGGCACACTAAAGGCATCAACACGTTTTGAGAGGGTAATTAAATGCAGATTTTCAGTGTTTGTATCTTGTTCAAGAATTTCTTCAGGTTCAACGGCATTTTCCCTAACTGAAGTCGTTCCACAGTCTGCAAGCGCGTCGGTTAAGGTTGTATAAATTGAGAATGCTTTATCAAGACGACTTAACTCAAAGATGATTCTTACAGGAGTTGCTAAATTGATTAATTTGAGATCACCTTGAACATCCCGTAATTTTTTCATCCATTTGACTAAAGTTGACAAAGCGCGTGTATCGATAAATGTGACTTGATGTAAATCAGCAATCACATATGGATTGTCGGTAATAATTCCCTCAAACCAAGTATCAATATCGTCAACCTGATACGCATCAAATCGTCCTTCAGGTTGTATTACAGGAATATTGTCGCGTGTTGTTGCATTGAAAACCATAAAATTCTCTCCGAGACTACTCTTTTAGATAACGTTCAGCGTGCATTAAATACCAGTCTACAACATCATCAATCGGGATACCTTTTGCCGCGAGATAATTCTGTTGTCCCTGTTCTTTGCGTTTTTCAGGGCTAGATAACAAGTTCTCGATGGCTTGAGCAAGGCTATCAACATTGTTGGGGGCAAAGAATTCACCTATATAGCCTTCTTCCTTGATGATTTCTGCAAAATCGCCAAAATTTGGTAAGACTGTCGCGCATCCAAAACTACCAGCTTGATGCAAGACACCACTACTACCTGTGGTACTAGTATAAGGGAAAACCACAACATCTGAGTCTTGAAATAGATGTGGTACATCTTCTTCGGCAACATAACCTGTATAAGTAATACCATCAATATTACTATATTGTTGCTTAACGTTTTCCAAATAGCCTGCAACATTTGGACTATCTGAGCCTGCAATCACTAATTCAAGGACTTGTTCTCGTTCCACTTGTTTTAGTTTAGAAAACGCCTCAATTAATGGTTCGACTTTTTTATAAGTACCAAATTTACCAAAAGTCATGATGGTGAGTTTTCCGTTATTAGTATCAGCAAATTGCGGTTCTGGTACATCATCAAACGCACCATGTGGAGCTAGGAATACATTTTCTGCTTGGTATTTTTTAGTCAAAATCTCTACATATTTTGGGATAGTTAGAGCGACAAGATCTGCACTTAGAATTGCTTTAGTTGCTAATTCACCTGCTTTACGTGTGACTGTTTCCATGAAGCTTGAGCCACCGAAGCCTGCACTGTCTAAATCAACTGTTTCCATAATGTTATGAAGCAAAACAACTGTTGGGATACCTGAAAAGGTTTTAATTAGCATTGGTGAAAGTAAACCAATTGCGCCAGCCACGCGACTACTGGCAAAACTAGCAAATTGAATATTAAACAAGACTAAATCGGGCTTGAGAGTTTTCACTGCGGATTGGATACGAGTTGGATTATTGACTGCACCAAATTTCCAGCAGGAAATTATA
>JBAUIA010000019.1:0-11787 GCA_049680565.1 Phototrophicaceae bacterium | reverse complement strand
CGAAATTGCCCAACGTTATAATAATGAAGCGCTACGCCCAATCCATGCCATGACCGACATTACAGGTTATAGTCTACTGGGGCATGGTCATGAAATGGCACACCTCAGCCATGTTGACTTCGTGATTGATTTTGAACAATTGCAATGGTACGACGGCGCAATCGATTATGCAAAAGCCGATATTTTCCCCGGTGGCATGCACCGCAATCGTGATTATTTTTCCCAATGGGTGACACTCATGCCTGATTTGGCGCAATGGCAAGAATATCTCCTCTATGATCAACAAACATCAGGTGGATTACTGATGACTGCTGCACCAGAAATTGCTCATTCACTCTTAGAATCGTTACTTCAAGCAGGTGAAAAAGCTGCGATTATTGGCTCTGTAATTGAAGGTAACGGTACATTGCACATTAAATGAACCCTATGAAGCAACATCATAGGGTTATTTTCCTTTGCGCGAATCCACTTCATAGACCATAATTTATAAATAGTTAGAATTAGGTTTAAGGAGCGTAAAGCGTGAGTAGTACATTAACTGTGCCTAAACCCAGTAATGCTGGTAATGGACAAACCGCAATTGCCGATACAAAACTTGCATTCGCTAATGTTCGATCAGGTCCCGGTACAAATTACCGAGATGTTGGCGACCTTCGTGATAATTCCCTCGTCGTTTATTACCCCAATTCTAAAACGAGTGATAATTGGTACTTCATAGAATATCGTGGATTAAGTGGTTGGATTGCAGGTAGTATCGTTAATTTTGAGCCGACTATCGGTGGAACAATTGAACAAGCCTCTACACCCTATGATGGCAAAGTGGCTGTTTGGCATTGGAAAGGTGATGTCATTGCCGAAAACACAATTGAAGATTTCGCTCGCAATCTCAAATTACGCGCCCCTAATGTAAATGCGATTTGGGTTAAAACAAGTGACGGCGCAAACTGGCAAGGTGATTTTGATCGTAGTCAATTAGCAGTCAATGGACCTGAAGATATTGATCGTTGGGTTGATGTTTTGCAACGCTTTGGTCTTGAATTCCATGCGTGGTGTGTGCCAAAAGGAGTAGATCCAGACCGCGAAACAGCCATAATTAACGCCGTTTGCCAACGTCAGGGCGTGAAATCCATGATCTTGGATGTTGAACCTTATGCCGGTTTTTGGCAAGGTGGGAAAGATGGTATCCGACCCTATATGCTCAAAATTCGACGTAATATCTCGGCTAATTTCCATATTGGGATTACCGTTGACCCCCGTCCTTGGCATTATGCTAGTGTTTTTCCTGATGAATGGTATCCATTTGTTGGCAGCGTTCATACACAAAGTTATTGGGCAACTTTTGGTAAGACCCCTGATGAGACACTCCAGCAAACCTATGATACATGGGGTGGTTATGGTCGTCCGATTATCCCTGCATTACAAGGTGATGCTGCGCTTGTTGACCAACGCACTGCTCATACGCTTTCTACGCAGCGACACGGCGCAACAGGTGTAAGTTGGTGGCGCTATGGGGTCATCTCTCAATATGAAGCGGTTAATACACCCATTGTTATCACTGACCCCGGTGAAGCCCCTGATAATGCCTCAGATAACTTTGCGGATGAAGTCGTCATCGAACCCAAAAGCGCTGATTTCCGCAGTGGTACATATGGCTCAAAGCAATTTCAAGAATTTGATGGTACATGGAATTGGAAAGTTCTCTATACCTCAACTGAAACGACTACAAGCGAAGTATGGGCAGAATGGAAAACAACGCTGCCTGTATCTGGACGTTATGAAATTGCAGTCTTTATTCCTGCACGCCATGCGACAACCACCAAAGCTCGCTATAAAGTTCATGGTATTAAAGGAACAACCACTGAAGTCGTCATTGATATTAATCAGTCGATCAACCGCAATCGTTGGGTCTCACTTGGTATTTTTGACCTTGTCAAAGAACAAAACAATGCAGGGCGCGTTTTCCTCAATGATGTAACAGGTGAAAGTGATAAAGAAATCGCCTTTGATGCAGTTCGCTTTCGTCGCATTGTAACCGTACAACCTGATACAGGCTCATCGAATGGTGGCACAACAACACCCCCTACAACAGGCACACGCCCTAGTGTCGTAAATGGTGTTCCTGTTGCGGATGGCTATGATTCGCCCGTTGGCTCAACAACTGATCGGCGTGGTACGCGTGTTTGGCCTGCTGGTTGGTTAGATGCCAGTCCTTTCGGACGTTTATATTTCATCGGTACACCAAGTGAAGCCTATCATACAGGGGCAGACCTCAATTTTGGCGCACCTTATGCTGATAAAGGCTTACCAACTTATGCGTGTGCCAATGGTATTGTGACATTTGCTGGTACATTAAGAGTTTGGGGATATGTCATCATTATCCGCCATGATCCGCTTTATACACCAACAGGGCAGGTACTTTATAGCCGTTACGGACACGTCCAAAATCTGCGCGTCAAAGTCGGAGATCGCGTCACACGCGGACAACAAATTGCCGAAGTTGGCGATGCCTTTGGACGTTTTGTACCGCATCTTCACTTTGATCTAAGCCCGACAACGCGCCTTGATAGTGTCCCAAGTGATTGGCCCGGTACAAACCAATCGGCACTATTGCGTAATTATATTGATCCACTCGCATGGATTAAGAAAAGCCGTCCCTGATAAATTATCAATCGAAGTATGTTCAATATTTAATGTGCGATCAATATTCGCATAACCGTACTTAAACAACAAAAAAACGAGTCAATTCGGCTCGTTTTTTTCTGCTATCATGATATTCTCATTATTTAACAGACCTTAAAAAAGTCCCCAATCGGCTGCTGCGCCTTCTTCCATCATTGATGGATCCCACATTTCCATACCCATTTCAATGGTCGTTGGAACACCAAGGAAATCTTGTGTGGTACGCCGTGTTTGCTCAAGCAATTGGGGCGCATACGGGCAAAAAGGCGTTGTCATAATCATCAAGACATGCGCGCTTTCTTCTGCAATTTCAATGCCTCGCACTAAGCCAAGCTCAATAATATTCATGCCAATTTCAGGATCAATTACGCTACGGAGAGCTTCCATTGCGCCATCATGTTTTTGTTGACTATCCATTGTGTCACCTTTCATATTTTGCATCATTAACATCACTATATATGTATTATATCTAAAAAAAATGAATATAGAAGATGAACGTCTTAAATATTGACACCCTACGGGTGAATTGCTATACTATCAAATGTTAATCACAAGGTATAGTTAAAATTTAACTAACATTAAAAAATAATAAGAGAAAGGGCGTTTGAATGGGTTCAACCCTCGAAATTCGTAATCTCCATGCACAGGTTGAAGAAACAGGTATGCCAATCTTGCGTGGTATCAATCTCACAATTAAACAAGGTGAAATTCATGCATTGATGGGTCCAAATGGCTCAGGCAAAAGTACACTCGCAAATGTTATTGCGGGTAATCCAAGCTACGAAGTAACCGCTGGTGAAATTCTCCTTGATGGTGAAGACATCCTTGAAATGGCACCTGATGAACGCAGTCGCGCAGGCGTATTCCTTGCATTTCAATACCCAGTAACCATTCCGGGTGTTACACTTGCGAACTTCCTACGTCATGCGATTAATTCACGCCTTAAAGCTGAAGATCCTGAAAGCAAAGGGATGCCAATTCCACAATTCGTGCGCCTCTTGCGTGAAAAAATGAATATGCTTGGTATTGATAACAGCTTTGCAGGTCGTTACTTAAACCAAGGGTTTAGTGGTGGCGAGAAAAAACGTGCCGAAGTACTCCAAATGGCAACCCTTGAACCAAAATTTGCCGTCCTTGATGAAACCGATTCAGGCTTAGATATTGATGCACTGCGTATTGTTGCAGAAGGTGTCGATAAATTAACTGGTCCTGAAATGGGATCGCTCATCATCACGCATTACCAACGGATGCTTGATTATGTCAAACCAAATTTTGTTCATGTCGTCTTAAACGGTAAAATCGTTGAAAGCGGTGGACCTGAACTCGCATTACAACTCGAAGAAAATGGCTACGACTGGGTGCGCGAGAAATATGGTGTTGCTGAACCAGCCGAATAATAAAAGCATCACTAAAAGTCAATTAAGTATATCCCTAGGGGTGAAGCAATGACTGAAATGGATTTTGTACAAAGTGAAAAAGAACTAACGCAGGAAGAAGCTGCGTTGCAAGATGTTCGTGGTGATTATGATAAACTTTATGGTTTTCATGATGATGATGTTCAATATAAATATGTTAGTGAACCCGGTTTAAACGAACAAAAAGTTCGTGACATCAGCGCCATGAAGAAAGAACCAGAGTGGATGACTGATTTCCGTGTAAAGGCATATCACGAATTCTTAGATAAACCTACACCACAATGGGGTGGGGAACTCAACGAAATTGATTACGATAGCATTTACTATTACATGCGTGCATCTGATAAATCAGAACGTGACTGGGACGAAGTTCCGCCAGAAATTAAAGATACCTTTGATCGCTTAGGCATTCCAGAAGCAGAAGCAAAATACCTACAAGGTGTAAGCGCCCAATATGATAGCGAAAGTGTTTATCATAACATTCAACAAGACCTTTCCGATAAAGGGGTCATTTTCCTTGATATGGATAGCGCTTTACGCGAATATCCTGATCTTGTGAAAGAATATTTTGGGACAGTCATTCCATCAAATGATAATAAATTTTCTGCACTGAATACATCCGTTTGGTCAGGTGGTAGCTTTATTTATGTTCCACCGGGCGTTCATGTTGAAATGCCTCTACAGGCTTACTTCCGCATCAATACCCAAAATATGGGTCAATTTGAACGTACCCTCATCATCGTGGATGAAGATGCTTATGTTCATTATGTAGAAGGTTGTACAGCACCAACATACTCCAGCGATAGCTTACATAGCGCTGTTGTTGAAATTATCATCAAAAAAGGTGGACGTTGCCGTTATACGACCATTCAAAACTGGTCAAATAATGTCTATAACTTGGTGACAAAACGTGCGGTTTGCGATGCCCATGCAACAATGGAATGGGTCGATGGCAATCTTGGCAGTCGCCTCACCATGAAATACCCTGCTGTTATCCTTAATGGCGAAGGCGCACATGGCGAAGTTCTCTCAATTGCCTTTGCAGGTAAAGGGCAACATCAAGATGCAGGTGCAAAAATTACACACAATGCACCAAACACCACCAGCCAAATTATCAGTAAATCTATTGGTAAAGATGGCGGACGTGGTAGCTATCGCGGTTTGCTCAAAATTGCGGCAGGTGCTGATAATTGCAAGAGCAACGTTGTTTGTGATGCGCTCCTACTTGATGATATAAGTCGTTCAGATACATACCCAACCATCGAAATTGATGCTAAAAATGTCACAATGGGTCATGAAGCATCCGTGAGTAAAATTGGCGAAGATCAACTCTTTTACTTGATGAGTCGTGGACTAAGTGAAGCAGAAGCCAACGCGATGATCGTCAACGGCTTCCTTGAACCACTCGTCAAAGAATTACCGATGGAATACGCACTCGAAATGAATCGCCTCATTCAGATTCAACTTGAAGGCTCAATCGGCTAAACCGAGTTATAACAATTTTCTCAGGGTGTGGATTTCTCATGCCCTGATTTTGAATCAATGAAACACATTAAAGGAGAAGATATTCAGTGGTTGTTGTCAGAAGACGCTCTGATGCTGCTGCCGCACCGCGTTACACAGGTGAGGATGTTGCATCATTGAGCAATACCAATAATGAACCTCAATGGCTACGGGATTCCCGTCAGCACGCATGGGCAGTTTATGAAGATACCCCCATGCCACATATGGAAGAAGAATGGCGACGCACCAATTATCGCAGCATTCAATGGGATGATGCCGATGTTATCATTCAAGCAAATGGTGTAACCCAAGATGCAGTACCCGCCAAACACCGTGAACCACTTGTTGGTGATAAACAAGGTGGCTTGCTTATTTTTGTTGATGGGAAAGTTGTACATCACGAAGTAGCTGACGAACTGACGGCACAAGGGGTCATCTTTACCGATTTAAATACAGCCGTTCAAGAACATAGTGATCTTGTTCAAGCAAATCTTGGCAAAGCTGTCCAACCAGAAATGGGTAAATTCGCTTCATTGCATGCTGCACTCTGGCAAAATGGTGTCTTTGTTTATGTACCACGCAATAAAGTTGCAGCATTACCCTTGCATGTTATCGTCTATAACACAAAAAGTGGTGCGAGTTTATTCCACAACCTTGTCGTCGTAGAAGAAAACGCCCAAGGGACAGTGCAAGTTGATTATGCCAATCAAGATGGCGATACCCATAGTGCATACTTCGGTGGTACAGAACTCATCGTCGATAAAGCTGCCAACTTACGCTATGTATCACTCCAAGAATGGAATCGCTCAACCTATGAATTTAGTCATCAACGTGCTGTTGTTGGGCGTGATGGTAACTTAGATTGGGTGATTGGTAATATGGGCAGTCGCTTGACCAAAGCCTTCATTGAAGTCGATCAAGTGGGTCAAGGTAGCAATGCCCGTGTATCAGGTTTCTTCTTTGCCGATAAAAATCAATTCTTTGATCTTGATACGCAGCAAAATCATAATGCACCGCTCACCAATAGCGATTTGCTATTCAAAGGCGCTGCCAAAGATAATGCGCGTACACTCTGGCAAGGTATGATTAAATCGCTACCAAAAATGCAAAAAATTGATGGCTATCAAGTATGCCGTAATCTCGTTTTGAGCGATGGTGCACGTATGGATGGTATTCCGGGGCTTGAAATTGAAGCGGATGATGTCGCTTGTTCCCATGCTGCAACCTTTGGTACGCTCGAAGAACAACCTGTCTTCTACTTGATGAGTCGTGGTATCGAACGTCCAGAAGCAGAACTCATGCTAATTTCAGGGTTCTTTGATGAATTGTTGCAACGCATTCCATTTGAAAAAGTTGTCACACGCCTCACCGAAGAAATTGAAGCTAAGATTGTAGGCTAAACCCTAAATCTGATACTCTTAAAGGCGTACCTCTATCTTGCGGTACGCCTTTTTAATTATAAGAAACTTGTACAAAAGTTAGTTTTTAAAAGCCTTTGTAAGGGTTTGCTATAGCGAAACCATCTCAGATCAATACTAATCTATAAACTATTCAAGGCTAAAGTATGAGCATGAAACCCCAAACATTACCGTTTGACGTGGAAAAAATCCGCGCAGACTTTCCAATCTTGAATCAAGATCATCATGAGGGTGTCCCTCTGGTGTTCCTTGATAACGCAGCGTCCAGCCAAAAACCAATCCAAGTCATTGATGCAATGAGTGACTACTACCTTCGTTATCATGCCAATGTACATCGTGGCATTCATAAACTGAGCGAATTAGCAACTGAAGCTTATGAAGGTGCTCGTAAAAAAATGCGTGATTTCATCAATGCGCCCAATCATCGCCAAGTGATTTTTACACGCGGAACAACCGAAAGCATCAACCTTGTTGCGTACACATGGGGACGTAAATATCTCCAAGCAGGGGATGTCGTGCTATCTACTCAGATGGAGCATCATAGCAATATTGTGCCTTGGCAAATTCTCGCTGATGAAAAAGGTGTCGTCGTTAAATATATTCCAATTCATCCTGATGGCACGCTTGATTTAGATGCCTATGCTCAAATGCTCGATCAATTTCCTGTGAAATTGGTGACAGTTGTCCATTCATCGAATGTCCTCGGAACAGTGAATCCTGTCAAAGCAATGGCAAAAACTGCCCATGAACACGGCGCATTAATTCTTGTAGATGGCGCTCAAAGTGTGCCACATATGCCTGTTGATGTCCAAGATTTAGATTGTGATTTTCTAGCATTTAGTAGCCACAAAATGGCAGGACCTACTGGGATTGGTATCCTCTATGGTAAACGTGATGTCCTTGATTCAATGCCACCGTATCAAGGGGGCGGTGATATGATCTCGCGTGTAACCCTTGAAGGCAGTACATGGAATGATCTCCCCTATAAGTTTGAAGCAGGGACACCGAGTATTGCGGAAGCAATCGGCTTGGGTATCGCTGTTGATTACCTCAGTGCCATCGGGATGGATAAAGTCCATCAATACGAACAGATGATTACAAAATATGCTTTAGACCGCCTTGAAGAGATTTCAGGCTTAACACTTTATGGACCTGATGCTTCTCAAAAAGGGGCTGTTGCATCTTTCACGCTCGAAAATGCTCATGCCCATGATGTCGCACAAGTGCTAGATAGCTACGGGGTAGCCGTTCGTGCAGGGCATCATTGTGCCATGCCACTTCATGATATTCTCAATGTGAGTGCAACAGCGCGTGCAAGTTTTTACATCTACAATACCTTTGATGAGATTGATACACTTGCAGAATCACTCGAAAAAGTTAAAGATACATTTATTCTGTAACCAAGGACATAAATTATCATGGAAGATATGTATAGAGAAATGATTCTCGATCATGCGCGTAATCGACGCAATTGGGGTTTGCTTGATCCTGCTGATTTTGACCACGAAGAACATAATCCGCTCTGTGGTGATCGCCTGCATTTAACCCTCAAAGTGGAAGATGGCATCATCAAAGAAGTAGGCTGGGATGGCGATGGTTGCGCGATTAGCCAAGCATCGGCTTCGATGTTCGGTGAGCAAATTACAGGTATGTCATTGGATGATGCCATGAAACTCGATAAGCAAGTTGTGCTTGATAATATTGGCTTAGATTTGACGATTAACCGTGTTAAATGCGCTACTTTATCACTCAAAACATTAATCGTTGGTACATTAGGCGCACGCCAATGGGAAACTGTCGAAGACGAGGATTAGTATGGCGTTACAATGGATTACGTTCATCCATAAAGATGAAATCAAAGCGGGTGAACGCGACGTTTTTGAAACTGATTATGGCAGCATCTTACTTATGAATATTGATGGCACATTCTATGCTGTCGAGAATATGTGTAGCCATGCTGAATTTGAACTTGTTGATGGCGCGATGAGTGGCTGTAAAATCGAATGTCCTAAGCATGGTGCATGGTTTGATGTGCGCTCAGGGGAAGCATTGTCACCCCCAGCAGACCGTCCGATTAAAATTTTTGCAGCGCGTGTCGAAGGTGATGATGTCCAAGTGATGCTCAATATTGTGGAGTGATGAAAAATATGACAAACCCTCAAGCTATTGTTAAAAGCTGGTATGCCGATAAATCCGCCCTTGTTTTCGGACATCGTGGCGCATCAGCCTATAGACCGATGAACACGATTCCTGCATTTGAGTTCGCTGCTGACCAAGGCGCGGATGGTGTCGAATTAGATGTGCATCTTACTAAAGATGGTGAATTGATTATTGTGCATGATTTTACAATTGACCACACCACCAATGGCTCAGGCACAGTCACCGATATGACCTTAGCCGAACTCAAATCGTTTGATGCAGGGTCATGGTTCGGTGCTGATTATGCTGGTTTACAATTACCCACGCTTGATGAAGTTTTTGAAGCCGTTGGACAACGCCTCATTATCAATGTGGAGATTAAATCATTATCACAAACAGCCGATGGTACAGAAGAAGCCGTTGCTGCTTGTATCCGCAAACACAATATGAGCGAACGAGTGATTGTATCGTCATTTAATCCTTATATTTTACCAAGATTTCGCGCGATCGACCCTGAAATTCCAATAGGATATTTATTGCATCCAGCCTCAGTGAGCGATCAATCGCATACGATTGTGACCCCATCCCATTATGAAGCCTTGCATTACTTCCATGAGATGATTGGCGACGAAGAATTGTCATTTGCGCTGGAAAACAACGCGGTCATCAATACATGGACAGTCAATGACCCTGAATTGGCAAAATTATTGGTGGGTAAAGGGGTACGCGGTATCATTACTGATACACCTGATGTGATGATTGAGGCACTCGCATGAGTTTACAGTCAAAAGGAGCATGGTGGAATCTGGTTCGCTTTGGATTCCGCTTGCTCTATCATGAGATGGCTTTCACCTATGATGCCGTCAGCTATGGTGTGTCTTTAGGGCAATGGCGCTGTTGGCAACGATCCGCCCTGAATTTCTTGCCGACTCCCGATGCAGGCACACTTTTAGAAATTGCACACGGAACAGGCAACCTCCAGCTTGATTTGCACGAGGCAGGTTACACATCGATTGCCTATGATTACTCAGCACAGATGGGGCAGATTGCACGCAATAAGTTAGCACGTCATACGATTAATGGCAATTTTTCGCAAGGATTAGCGCAACAACTCCCCTTTGCTGATGAGAGCTTCACCGCCATCGTGACCACTTTCCCGACCAATTTCATCATCCAACCCGAAACACTCCAAGAAGCCTATCGCGTGCTAAAACCTGATAGCTGCTTGATTGCTGTCCTCAATGGCGCATTAACAAGTGATGGCATCGTGCAAAAGTTCATAGAATCACTCTATGCCATTACAGGGCAACGCTCAGATACCACCCAATCCGCCCCCGATTACTTTGATGGCTATGGCTTCACCGTTGAAATGCAACAAATCGCTTGCAAGGGTAGTCAAGCACAATTGGTCATCCTCAGAAAATGACACAGCAAACAGGCTTCTGACCTCTTAACGAGAACGAATTTGCAAAATTGGGACTAGCCTTGTGTTTTTGCTGATGATATAATTTTTCAGTACATGGCGATCGTAGCTCAATGGCAGAGCACCTGATTGTGGTTCAGGACGTTGCGGGTTCAAGTCCCGTCGTTCGCCCAATATAGAATAACAAAGAGCATCTCATTTTGAGGTGCTTTTTTAATATTAGAATTAAGATATTGCTTTCAACATTAATCACTATCTTGTAAACTTATTAAAGAAGGTAAAATAGGCTTAACAAAAGTAGATTTAGATTAAAGGTAAATTATTATGCCAGACTTGAAAATACTTGCTCATAAAGCACGCGAAAAACAAATATTAGGCGAATCAGAAACAAGTATTAAGCGCTATTTAGAAAATCAAGATTTGAATGAATTTCAAGTTAGTGCCATCATGTCTAAACTTGCCCCTACTAAACTTAATACTAAAGAAGATTATATAGTGCTGCGTTATGGGATAAAGCTTTATCGCGGACAGATTATGATGGCAATGCGTGTTATATCGTTAATCATTGGTGTAGTGATTATCTTGCCACTTCTGATGCGTCTTATAGGAATATCTAACATTGAATCTGAGGGGGGTGGTAACCCAATTCTTGTATGGATATTGGGCATCGTAATGATTTTGTTCGGTACAGGACGCTTAGAAAAATGGTTGTAACCTTCGATATGCTTATGAGCATATTGTGGGACGTTTTTTGTTTATCGGAGTCTTAAATGTCTAATACAGAAGATTTGGGTATATCTGCAATTCATCACATAATCGCTGAAATGGGTTTTTTTTGGCGAGAATTATCTAAGCATGATTTTGGAATAGATGCACATGTTGAACTTCCCTCTGGAAACCCACAAGTTGGTAACGGTAAAATCTTAGCCTTTCAGATTAAAAGTGGAGAGTCTTATATCCAATTTGACTCAGAAAATAATTTATTTTTTTATGCAGATTCAAGGCACTATGAATATTGGAAACACTATGCTTTGCCTGTGATTTTTGCTGTATATAGCCCTGAACAAAAAATTGTTTGGTGGATAGATTTATCTCGATATATTGACGAAAACCCTTTTGATAGAACCAAAAAAAATTTCACAATTCGCATACCAAAGAATCAAATATTATCTATAAGAAGTGAAGGTGATTTTAGGGCAATTGCAGGCGA
>JBAUIA010000018.1:0-29436 GCA_049680565.1 Phototrophicaceae bacterium | reverse complement strand
GAACTTTTGTCTGATGAGTAGTCGTATCATGCTGGCAGATATAAACACTAGACGCATCAAAGGTACGCAATAATAAACGGAGCATATTATCACGCATTCGATTCCGTTGGTCGATACTATTACTATTGATAGCAACCATCCGTAGTTGCTCTAGGAGATCAATATATGGCTTCGTTTTGATTTGCATAAACAACTTCTTAATCATACGTAACATTAATGATCTTAGTATATAAGTTAAACAGCCTTTCAAGCATTAATGTTACAACACGTTTATGTTAATACTTCTTTATATTTAACAATTTGCTTCTCCCGCAAATTCAGAAGGCGACCAAATAGCAGCCGTATTGCCAAATACGGAGCGATTCAGTAAGCGTGTTGATTGATCGTTGATATTGACTAAGAGCATCTCGTAATTACTCCGCACAGCTAGCCAATTGCCATCAGGGCTAAAGCGAGGAAAATCAGCATGGGTGATTGCTAAATCTTGGAGGTAACGATTTGCACCTGAATCGTCATTACTGACAAGTGATAATTGCCATAGACTATTAGGGATAGTTTCTCTAAATTCGCGCATTATACCGATAATACCTGTGCCATCAGGCAACCAATCACTGCCTAGAATCATTGACCATTGGTAACTCAGTTGTGTGGGGATAGCAGCCGGTTGATTGGCGATCATCCATAACATATCACTGCTATTTTGCGGTGACCACACAAAACTAATGAGTTCACTATCAGGCGACCAACGCGGTTGGGTCACACTGCCTGTATCAAAATTAGTGACTTGATATTTAAGTGAGGCATC
The DNA here is from genome assembly GCA_049680565.1 of Phototrophicaceae bacterium. GTDB lineage: Bacteria > Chloroflexota > Anaerolineae > Aggregatilineales > Phototrophicaceae > JAUZRW01. Next base: position 28,631 of record JBAUIA010000018.1, on the reverse strand, counting down.
GGCACTCACAACCCATAGATCAGCTTCATCAACCGTAACGGCAGGGATTGGGGTTTGCCCCGGTGGTGGTTGATTTGTTGGGAGCGCTGTTGCTAGTACATTTGCTCCTGCAACCCGTTCTTGATATGACGTATACGCGAGCCACTGCCCATCAGGCGACCATATCGGCGAAAATTCCGTGCCACTCACACTATAAAATTGTACGTTTGGGTCACTTGTTGTAACAAATGCGATATGATGGGTTAGATCCCCATCACTTTGTTGACGACGCAGGGTGAAAGCAATACGGTCTGCTGTTGATGACCAATCCGCTTCCCAGATGCCCCAACGCTCTTGGGCTAAGTCATCATATGTCGCCATTACACGCACATCATCACCTGACAATGACATGCTATAGAGTTGTCCCCATGCGGTTGTATCGCTATAAGTGAATAGCACGCGACAGCCATCAGGCGAAAAATCCCACACATGATGATTACCCGTCCCTATGGATAAGCGCCGATAGCTATCACTCGTCACATCATAGAGAATGATGGCATCTTGCTCGACGGTATTCATCGCTAATAATTGCCCGATAAAGGGCGGTGTTGTCTGTGCTTGTAATAAGATGCTGGTACTCAAGATAAGTAATAATAATGCCATGTGACGCATGTACTAATCCTAATGACTCACGCTAATATGATAGCCATTGTAGCGCAAAATGACGCTTGCACTACGCCGAACACACGCGCACCCTCCAAGATCGTAAGATGGAACGAAACCATGCTATAAAACGTATAAGGATATATAAGGAACAAAACTTATTCGGAGGATATGATGTTAGAAAAGACAATACCTACAAAAAATATTATTTGTGATTGCCCATCATGTGGCATACAGAGTACATTCAAATTTATTGGTGAACAAAAATGGTCGGAAGCCGTCGCTAAAAAATTAGGCATTCCAACCATCATCCATTTATACAATTGTGACACCTGCCGAACAACCCTTACAGGCACTCAGTTAACACGCTAACTAACCTTACGCAAAATGTTCAACATGAATTAAGCAGTGACTTGTTCTGGCTCATTTTTTTGTTTCTCTTGCTTTTCTTGCCATTTACTCAAGACACGGCTAATCACTAAGCTGATGAGCATAATCCCAACTGCAACCCCAATAATCATGGGATCAACGCTGACATCACCTGTTGTAATATCGCCTTCAATGGATGAGCCTGCTGCTACAAAAGCAAATGTTCCGCCTAGATTAGCAATCGCTGTCGCAAAGATAAATGGCAGTACCGCAATCCGTAAGCCACCAACAACCAAACTCACTGCATCATAGGGCAAAAAGAGTAAGCGCATCGTCAAAACGGCTTGGAATGGATTCTTGCGGAGTAATCCCAAGAACTTTGTAATGCGTGATTCTTCGCCATCTATCGCTTCTTTTTTGGCTTCTTCCTCAGATGAAAACCAACGTCCGATAGCATAGGGTACTAAACTGGATGCTGTCCCTGCGATTAAGGCATATAAAAATCCGAACCATAACCCGAAGATATTCCCTGCGAGTAAGGTTAACAAGGTAGCAGGGAAGAAAATGAGTGGGCGCAATAGATATATCCCAATATAGAGTAAAGGACCGTACCATGTGCCTGTCAAAATATCCGATAATTGCCGAACCAGTTCACCAAAACCAATATCATTGGCTTGCATATATTGGCGTGTGCCTAAAATAAGAACTGTCCAGAAGATAAGCGCGGTAATCTGGGTTGGATGATTTTTAACCCAATTGATGATGCGCTCTGGAAGTGATGAATTATCTGTTTGTGTATCGCTCATTGCTTGCTCCCTTGATATATCGTGAATTTGGCGTACCAGCGCTAGTTTGCATCACATAAATGAAGAGAATATTACAAATTATCTTTTTTCAAAAAAAATCATTGGGTTCTCATCTAAAGATAAATCTAAAGGATAAAACATATTTTTCGTGCTACGATGACTACAGATACGCCTTACAGAAAGAGATTAAGCATGGTTTACAAGATTTATATCAGCACGCAAGACAATAACAAAGCATATGAAGCTGCAACGCAACGCGCCTTATTTTCAATTAATGAAATGGGTGTTTCTGCATTAGGCGCACATGATATACCGATATTAGGTAAGCAACGTCATGCAACAGCACGCCACATGATTCAGCAATCTGATGTTTTCTTGGGTATTTATGATAGTGCGTATGGTGACGTGCCAGAAGGCGAAACGAAAAATCATCTCGAAATTGAATACGATACAGCCATTGAGCAAAATATAGCACGCCTCATCTTTGTGATGGATGATGCTGTGAAAAATGCTAATGAGCGCCAGCAAGAATTTTTACGATATGTGATGGAAAATAATGTTGTCACGTTTTTTTCTGATGCTGATGATTTAAGCGCTAAAGTCAAAGTTGCTATTGATAATTATCACCAAACCCAACCTCATCGCCGTAAATTATTGCCACCTCAATCTAATTTCCGTGATCGCTTACCTGATTTGCCGATAAATTCAGCGCAATCTCAAGATGCAAATGAGGATGATTTTGACGAAAAATTTGCACGCGCACTCAATCTTGCAGGGGATGATTTACAACAGATTATGCGTCGCGCACTTGAATTACATGATGCCCAAAAACAAGTCAATGAGCCGACTGTCGATAGTGATTTCGATAATAAAATTACGGTTGAGCCATTATGGGGCGAACCGATTCGCCGTAGTCAGTTCCAGAGCGATATTTTCATGGTGATGCCCTTCCGCGATAAATACAATGCGATCTACGAAGATGTCATTCGCCCTGTTGCTGCGAATCTCAATTTGACTATCAAACGCGGTGATGAATTTACCTCCACACGCGGGTCAATCATGCAAGAGGTCTGGGCAGCACTCAATGCTTGTAAACTGGTTATCGTAGAAACGACCGAAGTTAATGCCAATGTCTATTACGAACTGGGGATTGCCCACACACTCGGTAAACCTGCAATTCTCATCACCCAAACTAAAGATGTTGTGGACTTACCGTTTGATATTCGTCATCTGCGCTTTACGGTGTATGACGATACGATAGAAGGCAGTAAAAAATTAGAAGAAAGCCTACGTCAATCAATCATCTGGCTGATGAATGACCTCGATGAGCAAGATATGTAGACACGCGATGATTGATGATTAATGCCATCGTATAAACCCGATGGCTATTAAAATAGGTCGTGAATCTAAAAATAATCATAGCCAGCGTGCTATCAAAACGCATTGAGGCAAAGGGTCAAAGACACAAAGAAGATTTCCAAGGAAAGACCAATTTTCCCTGCTAAGACTCGTTAGTTAATCAAAATGTGTTTAAGTTGACTTATCTATTTTGCCAATGTTTCCGTAATTTGCATTAGCCAATCATCTGCATCAATATCGACTTTTGCATAAGTTGATAAAGCGCGTTTTGCAATCATCGCATCGACATCATTTGTGCCAGCATCAACCTTGATGAGGGTCAAGAGATGCTTCGCCAGTGAGGCATCTCCCAGAAATACCATCAATGAACATCCGGCTGAAATTCGTAATTCAGCATTGCTCTTGATATTGGCAATTTCGAGAAAATCGGCAGTGGTTTCCCATGCTGCCACATCGGAAATATCCAAGGTCTGCAAGGCACGCTCAAAACTCAAGCTAAATTCATCGTCTAATACCACAAGGCTCTCGCGCACAATATCAGCTAATGCCTCACAAATAGCGCGTGTATTATCAGGCAAGGGTTGCTGCTGATTGACTGCTTCACCGATGTCATCAATTTCAACTTTGCTCAAGATCACGCCACGTTGTGCCAAAAGGGATGGTTTGTTGAATTGCTTTAATAGATCGGGTACAAGCAGCGTTAAAGGCACTTTTTTCAGTTGTTCAGCAGGATTTTCCATCATGAGTGATTATTTTCTCTTTTATCAATGGTTTTAGAGCCGATTGTAGCATCAATTGATGTGTAAATCCTGATTGTTAATGCTTATGGCGGATGATCTCTAATCAAAATCCTATATCACGAAATCATTACTGGTTGATCTGTTGCTATCGTTATACAACGGTATGATGTAGGATAGAGACAAGTTATATGAGTTAATATATAGCTTAGAACCTGTTTTGAAATTCAATCATGATGTAACTATCTTTTAGAGATCCCATTGGATGTTCCTACAACTGGCTATTATTACAAGTCGTAGGCACGCACAATAGTGCGTCTTGAGTATCTTAAATAGACTATTCAAACAGGCTCACAATAGAAACAACAAATTATTAATAAGTGCATTTAGGGTGTGATATGGGGTATTTTTCGCAAGATGATATTCAAGCACTGTGTGGGGATAATAGTCGCCTAAAATCGGAAATCCAAGCACGGTTTTTGACAATCCATAAAAAAGTTTTTGAACAATTACACATCAATGATATTGAACTCAATATCATCAAACCGAGCGAAAAAGCAGTTCATGCAGATACTGTGAGTCGTCACAAAAACAAAAATGACGATAAAGTGTTAAGTGTCCAGTATATGCGATCACGGTCACAAGCTGTTACGATTGAACGCTTGATGGGACGTGAAGAAATCGCATCAGCGAATAACTTAATCGTGCGGTTGCACCCTGTGATTGAAGTTCGCTTATCCGAAAATGGGCTAACGGTTGAACTTATCATCTCGCCAGATGCGTGGTGGGATCAAGAAAATCTCAAAGGCAAGTTATCCATATCACGCCATCGCTACGAATTTTACACGCTGCTGATGACACTTGAGGATGCTTATATTATGGGTTTTTGGGAAGGTGTTCACCAGAGTGATATGCACCTCGCAGGAAAATATTTCCAACATCCACGTATTTTGGATGAATGGCTCAGTACCTTCAATACGAATTCGGATTGGTTTCGCTTGGGTGTTTGGTATGCACTTGATGACGAAGCCCTCGCAGAAGATCAGATTACCGCTACGATTGTTGAGCAAGTGAGAGCCTTATACCCTGTCTATCTTTATTTTCTTTGGACGAGTGGCAATAACTACCGTGAATTCAATAACACCTAAGTGATTTGTCAAGAAACTGATGATAAATATCCACAGTTCAAACTGCTTTTAAACCTCAGCACCACGCAAGCGCTTCATAAACACGTATAATAGAGAAGAGTCTATCATCAGTGATGGACTTCTTGACCTATCGATAATTATTGGTATTAACCACTATGAACCGTGATGAACAACGCGAATCGCGCACAATCTTACGCCGAATTGAAGCCCATTTGCGGCAGTCGCACCTCGATATGGGCGCAACTGAGGAATCTATCAGCTTTGTGGATGTGATTTCACACGAGGGCAGTTCACTTCGTACCCTCAATTATGTGACACCCCGTAAAAATACGGCATGGGTATCGGGTAATCATGTTCAGCAGGGCTTAGAGGTCTTACAAGAAAAAGGACGACGCGCCCGCGTTCGTTTTGTCGAAGGCTTGTATCCGCCTGTATTTGTACGCGCCTTGCGTGATTTAGGCTTGCATGTCGAAGAAGAAATTCCTGTTATGGTTTACAAAAAGTCTGATCGTGCAGATAACATACTACAATATCCAGCCGATGTATCTTTCACACAAGTCAAAACCATTCGTGATTTATCCATCTGGTGGTATGTTTGGCGCAATGCTTATTACAATGTCGCTGTGAGTAGTGTTGAACCGCTTCTCATTGGGCGTGATATGCAAGATGTCTACTTTGGACGACAAATTAATCTTGTGATGTATCGCAATAGTTATGCAATGGGTGCAATTCGTTTGACAATGCACCACGACTCTGCACATTTGGTGGCTCATGCCATGCTTAAAGAAATGCAAACCCCTGAATGGGATAAAACCATTCGTGCGGTTGCGACTGATGTCGCTTTTGCAAATGGTGCAGATATGATTTTCGTTGCAGGTAAAACAGAAGCAGAACGGACATTATATCGGGAAATGGGTTTCATTGACTCAGGCAGTATCGTATCTTATGCTGAAGATACACAAGACACGGATAAAGAGGTAAACGATGACTCGTTGGCACAGTCTGTACTTGTCGTCTAACACATTACAAGCTATCACAGATACGATTAACAGCTATTTCACACGACATGGCTATCAGCCTTATAATCCATTTACCGCCTTTCCGGGCATGTCCTATCCACAAACGATCAAATTATTTGCGGTACAACTATCACCCACTTGGGTACGCATCATTGTGGATGGTGATTGTGATTTAGAGCGCATTGATCCACTGATAACAACCTTATCCGAAACATGGGATTGTTTATCGCTACAATTAACAGGCAATATCAGTCATATTCATGGCTATAAATTAGGGAATCTAAGCCCCTTACCTATTTGGGCAAGACCGCACCTCATCAACGAGGCAAGCGATATAGAAGCTATTCTCGATGTGGATAGCTTTAATTTGCCACCGCTCTCACAAGGACAAATTGGCGATATTCCGCTAGATGGTTTACCTGATAATTTACAAACCATGGTGCAGCAAGTGAATCCCAAAGATGCCAATCAATTATTTCGTAAACTGAGCAATCAAGTTCTCAAAGCCATCGGTAAACAAGATGCTCGTACCTTGATAAACACTCAACCCAATTGGGATAGCCAAGGTGGGCAAGCGATACGCACCCTGATGCAATATCTAAGCATACCTGAAGCATGGCGCTTGCCTGATTTTGCGACGCTGAGAACCGCTTATACCGTGCGGACACATACCCCTGATGGTGATGGCACAATGGCGAATATCCTTGATTATCAGCCCTTGTACGCAGGTAAACAATCACATTAAACCGATTCAACTATCAAGAAGAAAGTCATTGCTATGTCTGCTCAAGATCGCATCCGTTGGGATGATATTTATGCAAAACGCAACACCAGCTATCCTAAACCGGATAATCTCTTACTCGATTATATCCCTGCTGCTGCTGCTGATAGTGATGCAAGGGCGCTCGATTTAGCAGCAGGCTTAGGTCAGAATGGCTTATGGCTTGCCGAACAAGGCTATAAAACTGATGTGATGGATATTAGCCGTGTGGGCTTGCAACGCGCCCGTGCCGAAATGACCATGCGTAATATTCGCAATGCAAATTTGCTACAAGTAGATATTGATAAATTGGTCTTACGTCGTAGTGGCTTATGTAATGACATCCATGATATATGCCCTGAAAGCTATACGATTATTGCTGTTTTTCGGTATTTACGTCGTCCATTATTGCCTATCCTTAAAGAGGCAATTTGCTCAGGTGGACGCTTGGTTTACGAAACATTCAATCAACATTATCTGGAAGAAGTTCCCGAATTTAACCCTGACTTTTTGCTAGAAATCGGGGAACTTGAAGCCGCGTTCAGTGATTGGCGCTTTATCCACTATGACGAATCTAGCCACATCACGCAGATGGTTGCTGTTAAACCCTAAGATGACTTTGTATTGTCGTTATTGTGGGCGCGTGGCGCATCGCTGTCTCTGTGATAAAGCCGATAGTCGCTTGCATCAATTTTTTGCACGCAAGCAACATGTCGCTAAGGCTTATTATCCAGATTGGATGACGACAGCTTATAAGCGTGGTGTACCGCCCCAAATCAAGCGGAAATTGCGCTATGACCTGCGTAAAAACTATAAGACTTTCTATGCTGCTTTGAGTGCTAGCTATGGCGATCAATGCGCGAATTGTGGCATCGCATCGGAAGATGATAAATTGGTTCTCGACCATGTGCTGAGTATCGCTAAAGGCGGAACATCAAGCCTCGATAATTTGCAAATCCTCTGTGCGGTGTGTAATCAGATTAAGGGTAAATTGTGTATTGATTGTCGCTCTGATACGATTTAGACAGTTCTGCGGTATAGTAGCACTATTGTTGCTAGTTAGAAATTTTGCATATGATTGAAGCTGCACTTTTTGTTATTATTGCGAGTGGTTTATGGGTTGTTGCCAATCAATTTACCCATCGCAAACATCCGACCCTGCCGATCCCCGAAGACCATGATCGGCGGTCTATTTCTGTGGTTGCGGAAGGGGGGCTTTATCATCTTGCCCCACCTACAGACGCCCCAACCCAGCGTGCATTCCGTGATTTGCACCTGATTGAAGGGGGATTACGTCTGCAAGATAATCATACACAGCAAATACACATCATCAATTTTGCGACGATTCAATGGGTGAGTGCTATCACATTTACGGATACGGGCATTGCGACGATTTCCTTACATCTGGAAATTAATCGGCAATGGCGCATTCTCACCTTTCAAATACCAGAATCCGACATGATAGGTTTAGTGCAAGTTCTCCAACAAGTGATTAATGAGGCACGGCTCAATATTGGTCGTCCTGTCGCCAAGCCAATTGGACCTATTCCTGCTTATATTTCGGAAGATACCTTGCAAGGCGATAGCGCACTCGGTGCAGAAGTCATGCTGTATTTGTTACCCCATATTTTAGTGGTCTTACAAGGCGATGTTGTCCAAGCAAAATTAGATATGAGCAGCATCCGTCGGGTTTTATCAGTTGAGCGCCTCAATAATCGCTTCGACCAATTACTCAAACCCTCATCGCCTGATGGGGTGATTCGTTTATACTCATTGTATGAAACGGTTGCTTTTGCCTTGCCTCAATATCGTGAACTCGCGGAAGAAATTGCTTATTTGTCGCGTTGTCCGATTGAGTTCATTACCCAAGAAGATAAAACAGGCAAAATTTAACGTACGAATACTCTTTATAACCATCGGATAAACCCAATGTCTAAAGAAATAGCTGCGCCTCCAAGTTCATTCGGAGGCGCGAAAAAGCGTATTATACTTTTTTAGGCATTAATCTTTCCACGTTTGACGTAGCACACGCATCCAATTTTGATGGGTTATTTTGTTGAGAGCATCGTCATCGTAGCCAGCATCTTCTAAGGCGCTGATGAGTTTTGGTAAACCTGCCACATCGCCAATTTCTGCTGGAATCCCTGCCCCATCAAAGTCAGAACCAAAACCAACGCGCTCAATGCCCAATTTATCCACCAGATAATCAATATGCTCAACCATTGTCGCAATCGGTGTACTGGCACGCTCGGCTGGTGTTAAGCCTTTGCCACCATCTGCTCGTAAAAATGCAGTCGCAAAGTTGAGACCCACCATGCCATCACTCTCCTTGATAGCTGCCAATTGCTTATCCGTGAGGTTACGCGGTGTTTGTGATAAAGCATGTACATTGGAATGGGTTGCTACCAATGGCGCATCACTGATTTTGGCAACATCCCAGAATCCTTTTTCATTGAGATGCGAGAGATCAATCATCACACCTAATTGATTGCATTTACGAACCAATGCTTGACCTGCTGGGGTCAAACCATCACCAATATCAGGCGAATGTGGGAATTTAAAAGGTACGCCTTCTGCAAAAGCATTCGGACGACTCCAGACGATACCGAGTGAGCGTAAGCCTGCTTGATATAAGACTTCTAAGGCATCCAAATCCGTATCAATCATGCCAGCGCCTTCAACGTGTAAAATCATTGCTAGAACGCCATTGGCAATACAGGCTTCAATGTCATCAACAGTGCGTGTGATTTTGACTTGTCCTTCCGATGCAGCTTCTACATCAAAGAGCGTCCGCATCATTTTAAAGGTCATTTGTTGGGCATAGCCTAGTTCAAGCTGCGGAGGCATCGGAATCGCGTTCGGATCAACATCAAAGGCTTTACGCATTTCTGCTTCGGCTTGTGCCGAATTACGCACAAACATCGCAAAGAAGCCCCCTGCAAAGTTACCTAACTTTGCGCGGGGTAAATCAATATGTCCGACTTCACCATGTTCAAAGAAGCTACGCGCTTTTGCATCTTCTTTATCCATAAGATGCAGTACAGTGTCGTTGTGTCCATCAAAAATAGGATAGGTTGCCATAGAAAGCTCTCTTTTAATTTGTAATTTGCCTATAGTGTACCTTGATGTGATGAGACTTTGCTACAGACCATTATGGGTTGAACGCTTGCCACCACTATCGAAAGTCACTACCATTAGCAGTAGCGGGCAATCATACTTAAAAAGAGGATTATGCCATTATGAATGATAAGGCACATGTATTTATATCGTATTCACGACGTAATATTGAATTTGCACAACGGTTACATGCTGGATTGAATCAAGAAGAACGTGAATTATGGGTCGATTGGGAAGATATTCCGCGTGCTGCGGATTGGATGCAAGAAATTTATAGTGGGATTGATACCTCAGATACGTTTTTGTTTCTTGTGAGTCCTGATTCATTGATTTCAGAAGTGTGTAATCAAGAATTAGCCTATGCACTCAGCAAAAATAAGAAAATTATTCCTCTCATTTTGAAGCAGATAGATGACGCAAATTATCAACGGATTGATGAATATTGGCAAACAACCAACTGGACAAAGACGGCACGCGATAATTGGACAGCACTCAAGCATCTCAATTGGTTGTTTTTCGATGATGATAGCAAATATGACAGTGAATTTTCAATCTTGATGAAAACCATTGACCAAGATTTATATCATCTCAAAACCCATACTCGTATTTTGGTACGCGCCCAAGAATGGCTATCTGCCAATAAAAATCCGAGTTCATGCTTACGGGGCGATGATCTCGTCAGTGCTGAATATTGGTTACAAAATTATACGATGACCGAACCGCTCCCCACACAATTACACCGTGATTATGTTCAAGCGAGCCGTGATGTTGAAAATGAACGCCTCGCAGCAGAAGCCCGTCTACAAGCCAGCGCACGCCAACGCTTACAAATTTTGGTGGCAAGTTTTGTTATCATCATTTTGGTGATCGCCTTTGTCTTATTACCCATTATCAATAACATCCTCACAAATAATCTGGCGAATGATATTGATAATCGCTTAGACTCTGCGGTTTTCTCTGCGGAAGAATTATTGCTAGCGGATGAAGATTTAGCAGTGGCATCAGCACGTTTTGTTGCAAATTTAACGGTTTGGGATGGTATTCGCGGTAATGAGAACGCTGTCGCAGGTGAAATTGACCGTGTCCGCACTGATTTTGGATTACAAGAGATTAGTTTTTATGGATGGAGTTTTAGTAGTGGCGATGATCCTATTTATTATCTGGGTCCTGATTCAGAACGGAATGCGCGTGTTCGCCAAGAACGTGAGGATTTAATCCTTTGGGCATTAAATACAAATACGACAACCAGCCGAATAATCATTGGCTCGCCAGAATCACAGATTATTGCGGTTGAACCTGTCTATGAAATTAAAAATAATCCTGATTCGCGTGTATTAGGCGCTGTATTAGTCGCCTTTGATCTCAATGATGCCTATCTCGAAGATATTGCCACTGTTTTAAATCTCGAAATCGTATTGGCGAATCTCGAACAAGCAGTGGTTGCCACAACACTCGATAACACGGCTGAACTACAAACGATCTTCAGAGAGCTTGATGAACAGTATAACTTCTATAATGATGATAATGACATATTTACGAGCTTTGAATTCATTAATAGCAACGGTGTCAATTTACAGATGATAACGACACCCTTCACGATTGCGGACGAGGAAATAGGCTTTATCTTCCTCGGTGATAGTTTTGAAGCCGTACTGGATGTGCAAGAGCAAATAGGACGGCTTGTATTCATCTTCTCAAGTGTTATATCAGGTGTGGTCGTGCTTTTACTGCTTGTGCTGGTAGGTATTCCTGCTTGGCGTAATCGCAATCAAGCATCTACATAAAGACCATCTAAGGCGACGATAAGCGTCGCCTTTTTAGTTAAGATTGTGCGACGCGCTTACCCATATAAATATCAGGTTTACCGATACCATTGGCATCCGGCATAACACCGATGATCTGATAGCCTAATTTTTGATAAAAGCTATACGGATGCCCTTTATGATTTTGTATCGTTGCAATTTTATCAGGCAGGTTATCGTATAGATCGACCCCTGATAAACTTGTCATATTGTTTTGGTCATCACTGCCGAGCATAATCGTCAATGCACCTTTTGCAATCACCTGTGCTTCAAAATCTGCGACTAGCAAACGCCCAATCCCTTGTCCTTGAAAATCAGGATGGACAGCAAGTGGATGTAATTCCCATACATTGCCATCGTATTCAGGGATACCGCCAATCCAGCCAATCACACGATTATCTAGCAAAGCCGCCCGACAAATATGCTCCTCTGCCAGCATGTCTCGAACTTCTTCAATGCCTTCTTCTAATGTGTTCCACGCATCGGGGAAATTATCCGCAAACGCACGCTGAATAACCTCGCCAGCTTGGTGAATATGTAGATCATCTGTTGGCATATCGACGATTGTTATCAGCATTTTAATCTCCTTTTTGTGATTATGTTATATACTGGATATTACCATAGATATATATAGAAAGGTGTCGTGCAATGACCGATTATGAGACAGTTATGACACTCACATCCCAACTAACACTAGCCGAAAAACTACACTTGCTAGAACATATTAGTGTGTCGGTAAGGCAAGATATCGTGAGAAATGTCCATCAAGAAATGGCGTGGGAAGACTTTCTTGATTTAACATATGGCAGTTTGGCGGATGATCCGATTAAACGTCCTGAGCCACTACAATTTGAAGATCGAGATACTATCGAATGACATATTTGTTAGACACTAATACATGCATCCGATTTATTAATGGTCGTGCCCCCAAGATTCGTGAACGCTTTTCGCAAGTGTCGGATACTGATATTGTTGTTAGTGCTATTACTAAGGCTGAAATGTTTACTGGATCAGCTAAAAGTAAATACCCAATACGCTCACGCGAGAAACAAGATATATTCTTTTCACGTTTTGTTAGCTTGCCATTTGATGATCGTGCGGCTCATGAATACGGACTAATTCGAGCATACCTTGAAATAAAGGGGATTCCAATTGGTGGGTACGACTTACAAATTGCTTCAATTGCAATTGTTCATAATTTCATAGTAGTGACTCATAACATTAAAGAATTTTCTCGTATTCCTAATCTAAATATTGAAGATTGGGAATAATTAACTAAAATTTTTATCTATTCATGCACATGATTTAGTGCTTGCTAAATTAGCAAATAACCTCTTAATCTATTGAAAATCTACCACAAATTCAATTGGATACTCAGTTTAAAATTATAACCTTATAGTATATTGTTCGTTTAACTGTAAGGATAAACCATGCAACTTTGGATTATTTTAGGAATTATCGCTATCGTTCTAACGCTTATGATTGCCTATTCGATGTTTATTGAAATCAAATGGTACGAGATTACACATCCTGAGTTATATATTCATGGACTTGATGCTACCTTTGATGGTTACAAAATTGCTCAAATCACGGATATTCATATGGATAGTTCGATGACACGCGAACGGTTGATTCGGATTGCAGGGATGATTGATGAGCAAAAGCCTGACTTGATCGTCATTACAGGTGATTTTGTGTCGTACAATGTGGAATATGTTACCAATGATTTACGCGATGCCTTATCAGAATTTAGTGCGCCTGATGGCATCATTGCTGTAACAGGCAATCATGATTATCTGTCAGGTGTTGATCGCGTGCGAGGGGTGTTGAACGATGTGGGTATTCATGAATTAGCGAATGATTATAAGGCAATTGAGCGTGATAATGCGCGGTTTTATGTTGCAGGGATAGATGATGTATCTGCAAAGAAATCTCGTTTAGATATTTTGCTAAACAAGCTGCCTGATGATGCACCTGCTATTTTACTGGCTCATGAACCTGATTTTGCAGATATTGCTGCTGCAACGGGTCGCTTTGCTGTGCAATTATCAGGGCATACGCATGGCGGACAAATACAAATGCCATTTATCGGGGCATTTTATGGACCTAAGCATGGTCATATCTATCAAGATGGTATGTATGATGTTGATGATGGCTTGCAAATCTATGTTTCGCGCGGTGTTGGTACTGTCACATTACCGATTCGCTTCAATTGCCGTCCTGAAATTACAATTTTAACGCTTCGCAGTATCACAAATAATTAAGCGCATTAAACCCTGTTTGTTCGCTTTCTGACAGTATAATCAGAGTAACAAAATGAACTGTGAGGAGTGAATCGCTTGAAAGTCTTTACATTATATCCTGATAACATTGCTGAACGGGTCTTTGCAAAACCATCTCGTACTGAATTTGGATGGCTTATAGCTGCCCTCACAGTGATTATTGTTTTAGGGATAATGCGTGCGAATGGCATAGCAACAGCAGTTGATTATGGTGTGTTTTTGGAAACGGCTGATGGTGATTATAGTGGGTTCTTTTATGCCCCTTGGATCTTGCCTGTCTTTAAAGTACTCAGCTTGCTACCCATTGGCATTAGCTATGTTATCTGGAATATACTCAATGTTAGCATGAATTGGATTGGCTTTCGTATTTTTAGAGGCAATATGCCAATCGCTTTCTTGACCTATCAATTTGCATTTTGCTTATTTTATGGGCAAATTGTAGGCTTATTGGTTGGTGCTGTTGCTCTGTTTTGGTGGGCAATCGTATCAGAACGTTATGTTGCAGCAGGCTTATTATTATCTGTTGCGGTGATAAAACCTCAACTGGGCTTACCCTTAGTGATTACTTTAATGCTGATAACCGATATGACATGGCATAATCGGATCAAAGTCGGTCTCATTTCGATGATTCCTGCGGTTATATCGTTACTTATCTATCCGACATTTATCTCGGATGTCTACACGGCTGCTATGAACCAAGTGCCGAATGATTTAGGGAGTATTTCATTATGGCGCTATATAGGGGCATGGTCGCTTATTTTATGGATACCGACAGTGCTACTGCCCTTATCAGATGGGCGACGATTGGTGGCTGTTTTAACAACAACTGCTCTAGCGACACCTTATTTTCAACAGACTGATTTGCTTATGCTCTATACCTTGCCGATTGGTTGGGTAGGTATCTTTGGCAATGTTGCGTATTCGATGGGACGTATTGGCTGGTTTGCATTACGATTACCGATTATCGTGCCGTTGATTGTGTATCCTTGGGTGATGATTTCGCACTTTAGAGATCAGCAGCAAGCCAATAATCCGCCACCTATAAGTGAGCCACTTGCAGCCAGTTAAAACGCGTTTTTGCAAATCTACCTTTATGCTTCTGATATGCCCTTCTATAATAGGGCATCTATTCTCCCATGAATGCAAATCAAACGAGGCAGTATGTCCGTACTCAAAGCAAATAAACTCACCAAATATTATGGTGCAGATGAAATCTTTAGCAATGTCACCGTCGATATTCCACCTGATGCACGGGTTGCGGTTGTGGGTCCGAATGGTGCAGGCAAAACCACTATGATTAAGATTTTTATCGGTGAGGAATTGCCAACTGAAGGCGATATTTACACCGCAAAAGGCGCACGCATTGCTTACTTACCGCAACGCCCTGAACTGGTCGGTAATCATACTTTGTGGCAAGAAGCCATGAAGGCATTTGATGCCCTCAAACAAATGGAAATTGAACTGGGTGAATTAGCCATGCAGATGGGCGCTAGCGATGCGGCTGTCGAAGCCTATGGCAAGCTGCAAAGCGAATTTGAGCATCTGGGTGGTTATGATTACGATACCAAAGCGCGGATGGTCTTATCAGGGGTGGGCTTTGAACCAGAAGATTATGAGACACCCTTACAGAAATTATCAGGTGGGCAAAAAACACGCGCAATGTTGGTGCGGTTACTCTTAGAAGAACCCGATTTACTGATTCTCGATGAGCCGACCAATCATCTTGATATTTATGCGGTGGAGTGGTTGGAAAGTTTCCTCAAGGGCTTCAATGGTGCGGTCTTAGCGATTAGCCATGATCGCCGTTTTATTGATAATTTTGCCAATCAAGTGTGGGAAATGGAATGGCAACGGGTTGAGGTCTATCGCGGTAATTATAGCCAATATATGCAACAACGCGATGAACGCCGTGAACGCTTACAAAAAGAATTTGAAAAACAACAAGAATTTATCTCCAAAGAGATGGATTATATCCGTAAGCATATGGGTAGCCGTTGGACAGCCCAAGCGAAGGGGCGTTTGAAGAAGCTCCAGACGATGCAAAAACGTGGCAAAATTATTGATAGCTCACCACAAGATCGTGGCACAATGAATCTCAAATTAACCGCCGATGCACGCTCAGGCGATGAAGTGGTCAAAACAGATGGCTTAACCATCGGTTATAATGAGCCTTTGTTCACGATTGATGAATTGCTCTTATATCGTGGCGAAACCGCAGCAATCATTGGACCCAATGGCGCAGGAAAATCAACCTTACTCAAAACATTGATTGGTGAACTTGCTCCCCTTGATGGCACAAGTAAACTCGGCGCACAGGTAGAAATTGGGTATTTCGCGCAAGCCCATGAAGGACTAGACCCGCGTAAAAGTGTCATTGATGTCATCATGGAAAGTGGCAATATGGGCATTGCTGAAGCGCGGAGTTTCTTAGGGGCATATTTGTTCAGTGGTGAAGATGTGTTTCGTGATATTGCCTCCTTATCTGGGGGTGAACGTGGACGGGTTGCGCTGGCACAATTGGCACTCAGTGGCGCGAACTTACTGCTACTGGATGAACCGACCAATCACTTGGATATTGATTCGCAAGAAATTTTACAAGCGGTTATTGAAGGCTTCAACGGGACGGTTTTATTGGTGAGCCATGACCGCGCCTTAATTGATGCGCTCTCAACCCAAGTTTGGGCAATTCGTCCGAGTGAAGGTGTGGACATCTACGAGGGAACATACAGCGAGTATATGTCGTGGCGACGACAACGTGAAGCGCTCCAAATGGCGCAACAACAGCAATCTAGCACTAACACAAGCGCTAAAGCAGCCAATTACGCAACCAAGGTGCGCGGTCTGACACCCTATCAACTCAAAGCGCGTGTGAGCGAAATCGAAACTGAAATTGCCAATCTCGAAACTGAACTCGAAACTGTCACAACAGCGATTGAAACCGAATCCTCCAACGGGCGTGCTGATAAAGTGATTGCACTCAGTGTACGATATAGCGAAATCGAAACCGCTCTCGAAGCAGCGATGGAAGAATGGTCAGAACTTGCCGAGCATGTCGAGTAGGGTTTTTAGTGAAGTAGTAAGCCTATAATCTTGTTTCGATGTTATAGGCGTTGGATTTCTTTAGGATTACACCGCATAATTGGTCAATATATCACTTAAAATTATCATCGTTTTGTTCGGGAATTTTACGCTATGGTCTTTAGCTCGATAATTTTTTTATTCTTCTTTCTCCCTATTACATTACTTGTTTATTACATAATGCCCCGACGAGCAAGTAATTTGATACTACTCGGATGCAGCTTAGCTTTCTATACATGGGGAGAATTAGAATACACCGTTATCATGCTGCTTGCGATTGTTAGCAATTATTTACTCGTGCGTGTGATGGCACAAAGCCAGTACAGAAAAACGCTATTTGTGCTTACACTCATACTAAATTTAGCATTATTAGGCTTCTTCAAGTATGCAAATTTTTTCATTGAAAACCTGAACTTATTGTTAATGAATTGGCAAATTAATCCACTTGAAAATACGCCCATTCATTTACCCATTGGCATATCCTTTTTTACATTCCAAGCAATGTCATATGTCATTGATGTTTATCGCGGAACAAATAAAGTTCAAAAGAATTTATTGGATCTCGGACTCTACATTGCGCTATTCCCACAACTTATAGCAGGTCCGATTGTGCGCTATAAAGATATTGCAGATCAATTGATAAAGAGAACGCTTTCTCGTGAAAAATTTGCTGAAGGTATCCGACGTTTTGTTATTGGATTAGGCAAAAAAATTCTTATTGCCAATAATATGGCACTTATCGCGGATACAATGTTTGCGTTTTCGCACGATCAATTAAGCACGAGTATGGCATGGATTGGAATCATTGCTTATAGCCTTCAAATTTATTTTGATTTCTCGGGATATTCGGATATGGCAATTGGCTTAGGGCTAATGTTCGGATTCGATTTTATTGAAAACTTCAACTACCCCTATATTGCCCAGTCAATTCAAGATTTTTGGCGACGCTGGCATATCTCCCTCTCCAATTGGTTTAGGGATTATCTCTATATTCCACTAGGTGGTAATCGCAAGGGTGTATTCAGAACCTATATCAATTTGTATATTGTTTTCTTCCTAACGGGATTATGGCATGGTGCAAGCTGGAATTTCATTTTTTGGGGATTATGGCATGGGACGTTTCTTGTTCTTGAACGTCTCGGGTTAAAAGCGCTGTTAGAGCGTCTCTGGCAACCCTTTCGCCATGTGTATACAATACTCGTCTTTACTTTTGGATGGGTATTTTTCCGTGCGATTAATTTCTCAGAAGCCCTCAATTATATTAATCGTATGTTGATCTGGTATGAAGGTAATCCATATCGAACATTGGCACTCATCATAAACAATAAATTATGGCTTGTGCTTGCTATGGGTATTATTCTATCAGTACCGCTTCATCAAAGTAAGATGCTAAAAAAAGTACTGTCCCAGCCTATTATGATAAGGATATGGATTCCATTATTTTCAACGCTATCAACAATCATTATTTTGTACCTTTCGCTGATGAGTATAGCGAGTTCAGCCTACAATCCGTTCATATATTTCCGTTTTTAGCAGGTGATCTATGCGATTCAAAAATAATCTGGATAGGGTCTTAATTTTAGTGTTTGTGTTAACAATTTCTGTGCCATCTATTCGCATGTTAACAACACCGACTCAAGAACAATCATTGGTTGAAAATAGAAGACTTGCTAGATTCCCGCAAATTACACGAAATCTCTCTCTCTATACGAGTGCTATAGAGGATTTTCTGAATGACCACTTTGGTTTTCGTGAAGCGCTTATTAAATATAATAATTGGTTCACTTATTTTGTTTTAGGTACATCAACTGATGACCGCGTTGTTATTGGGCGAGATGATTGGCTTTTTTATAATGTATCCTTTAATGGCATTCGTATGCTGGATGATTATCAGGGAATAGCACCTGAACTCTCGCTTGAACAGCTAGAAACATTTCGTGAAATGCTAGAAATAACACGGGATGAGCTAGCGACTCAAGGAATTGCTTATTACTATGTCATTACACCTGATAAACAATCCATTTACAGCAATTATTTATCTGATGATTATAGACAAATTTCAGACACAACATGGTTTGATCAAATTAATGATTATATGGCAATACATTCCGATATTGAAATCCTTGATTTACGGTCTGACATCCTGCAAGCTACCCAAGCCAATCCCGATCAACTCTATTATTATCCTGTCGGAACTCACTGGACATCTAATGGTGCATGGGTAGGGTATCAGACAATTATGAATCGCTTACAGGATGATTTTCCAAGTCTGCAAGCAGTTGAAAGAGATCATTTTGTTGCACCCACAGAAATCGGCGATCATGACTTGGTTAATTTTTCAGGGTTAGCAGAGTGGAAAGATAACTTTATTCTCTTACCAGACTATGATGAAGCAATAGATGCTTGTGCTGAGTCTATAGAAACGCCTGAACTCAATACCAGATGGGGAAATCCTGAATTTGATGGTAATCCCAACCGTCTGATTTACTTTAATTGTAATAATGCGTCTAATCCACAGACAGTGCTTATCTTCCGAGATTCCTTTAGCTATCCACTTGTTCCATTTTTTTCAGAAACATTTGAAACGACAACCTTTGTATGGAGTGGCTATTCTTCGGAAATTACACAAAATATAAATGACGATATTGCTCTCGATATTGTCATCGAACAATGGGTGGAACGAAGACTGATAGAATTTTTGAGTGAGTAAATTAACGCACTATCATAGCCTTAACCGATTTCCAACTAGAACAAACTTGTTATTTTATGCGTATAAGCGTATAAGTGAAGCATATGAGTTCAGAGGAGTGCGGTGCGATGTCATCATTGGAATTAGATCATTATATTGAGCAAGGCATTACGGTTGTGGTTGCTACTGGGGATATTAACTCGGCGACGGCGCAGGAATTTGGAAGCTATCTCAAAGATGCCATTAACCAAGCTGAAAATGGCAATGTTATCTTGGATATGAGCCATGTTTATTATATGTCGTCGGCGGGCTTGCGCGATATTGTATCGGGTCTGAAAATCGCACGACGTAATGGCGGTGATTTGCACCTCGCAGGGATTCAAGGACGGCTTAAACCTGTTTTTGAGATGGTCGGTTTTGATAGCTTATCAGTATTTTACGAGACTGTTGATGAAGCGGTGAGTAGCTTCTCGTGATAGAGTCGTTTTGGTTAATGTACTGACAAGTTCGGCGTATCCAGATGTAGCGAGCGCATACGCCGAATAATATTTTTACGATTTATCATTCATCGCGCTGAGTGCCTGTGGGTTCAAGTGATGTGAAGTAATCACGGACAACATCGCGCACACCGAGCGGTACATAGCTACTTTCGAGCGCACTGCTGGCTGCATCCGCGTAGCTACTGAATACTTGGTTATAAGGGACGGTACTTTCCCCTGTCGGATTCTCTTGGAAATCCCCTTCAACGGTTTGATCGTTGCTGGCATCGGTATCAAGTTCAATTGTGGTATCACCGCCTTGAATATTGGCAAGTTCTGGTGAAAATACCGAGTCAAATTCGCGCTCACCACCATCATTATCGGTGCTATTTTGTTGCTGGAGTTGCCCCGTAGAGGATATATCTTGTGAACTTTGCGTACCACTATTATTGCCAGCGCCACCGCCTTCACCAGATTCTTGACCTTCTGCTGATTGATTGTTCTCGCTCTCAGTTTCAGATTCGCCTTCTTGCCCACCTGATTGCTGGGATGCGTCACTACCCGCTTCTTCGGATTCGACCTGAGCGCCATCTTCACTGGCTTGCTGTGCGTTAGGGTCTTCGCCTTGTCCTTGTTGCTGACCTTGTTGCCCACCTTCCGCACCTTGTTCAGATTCTTCACCTTCTTGCCCCTCTTGAGGATCACCATTTTGCTCGGATTGCTCACCCTCTTGTGAATCGCCTGATTCAGATTCTTGTTGTTCACTTTCCGAGATTTCACTGGCAGCTTGCTGGGCTTGTTGGGCAGCTTGTTCCAGCGATTCGGCGGTTTCGCTACGGGCTTGGTTACGATCTGATGCTGATTGCGCTTGTTGTGAGGCTTGCTCTAAAGCAGATTGTGCTTGTTGTGCGTCATTATTTTGTAGAGCATTGGCTGCTTCTTCCAGTGTATCTGCTAAATCTTCATTTTCTTCCCGAACCTCATCCGCAGCGTCTTGTAAGTCTTGCGCCAATTGCTGACGGTCTGCTTCACTGAGGTCATCGAGTCCTTGTCCTTGTTCTGCGAGGTCTTGTGATAAGGTCTCACCGGGGTTTTCAGACGGTTGTTGGGCTTGATTGCCTAACGCTTCTGAGGCAGATTCTAAGCCACTATTTGAATTAGCAATTTCTTCTTGTAAGGCTTCGGTTTGTTCGCGTAAATCCGATTCAAAATCACTCATCGCTACGAACGATTCTTCGGCGCTGGCATCAGGGTTATTGAGTTCATCTAAGGTAGACTCCGCACTTTCGAGCAATGCCGAGCGTTCTTCATCGGTTAAGCCACTATCGGTTGCAAGGTCTTCGGTGATGTCACGAGTGGCATTGGCAGCATCGGTAATCGCAGCGCGTGTTTGCGTATTTGTCCCTGTTGATAAGCGTGATGTGATATAAGCCGAGCCTACTAGCGCAACAATCAAGCCAATGATAACAAATAAGGCAATCAGCCATTCCAGCCATTTTACTTTGAGCGGAATTTGCTTGCGTGGATCAACCGTTTGGGCGACTTGATACGCATCTTCTAATTGGCGTTGTGCAATTGCAGGCGATGTTTGGATGCGCCCATCTAAAATTTCAAAGGCGGTTGAAATGCGCTCCTGCAAACCAAATAGTGCTTCAAATTGACGGGCTGCTTCATAACCGCGTTTGCTCCATAAGCCGAGTGCTGATGTAATGATGGCAAAGGTTGTTCCCATTGCAATCGCTGTCATGATGAGCATCGGCACGGTAGATAAAGTTCGTGTAAAGGCAATCAGCAAAGACACAATAATCCCAACAACACCCGTGACGATGACGATACGTGGCAAGTACAACACAACCCGACGTAAACGCCAGCGTGCGCCCCACTCACTGATGAGTTTACTAAGCTGGTTTCGCGTGTCATTTGTGATTAATTGACTTGCCATGTGTGTTTCTCCTATTTTTAGCAATTCAGCGTATCCCTACACATGCAGAATAAGCATTAAGCATCGATTCTTTTGGCTACTTGACCCCTATCCTTCCGTCCTTTCTTGCCCCATGTACCGCGTTCCTCGGCTATGGAGAAAGGAGGCTTTTGAAGTCCCCTCTCCAACAGAGAGCTTGCGAACGCATTGGGGAGGCGGATTTAGGGGAGGGGTGTTCCGTGCTAACCTAGCGTCTACGGCGCATCCGACGAATTGCCATCAGTAATAATAAGGCTGTTCCGCCGATATACACGACAGTGGTAATAATCCAAGGCGCGATGACTGGGATGAAGGTATTATTTTGCAATTCAACATCCAACAAGAAAATCTCTTGATGTGCTGTAATCATCTGTTGCGTATAATAAGCGGATGTAATTGGATTTAAGCTACTCCAGACCATATCCCCATAAATCATCAAGGTTTCACGGGCTGGATCAAGGTTAACCGACCCCACTTGATTGACTGCTGATACAAATGCTCCTTGAAATACCAAAATAGAGACTATCGGTAATCCAAATACAATGATGATAGAGGTTGTATACACACGTACTGTCGAGGACATGGTTTTATCAACCAATGCCGAGAAGAACATACCCAATGCACCCAGCAACAATGCCGTTGACATCAGCAAAATAAAGGTGACATAGACTTCCGTTTGGCTAACCCCCCCAAACAGAAAAGCGATACTTTGTAAGGGAATCGCACTCATCAGTAGGAGTACAATATAGCCTAATGCAGATTCCATCTTGCCAACGATGAAAGCAGGTGCAGATAAGAGCGTTGTCTGGAGCAAATCATAGGTTTTACGTTCGCGCTCTCCTGTAATCGCACCTGCGGTCAAAGCAGGCACAATGAAGGCAATCAGCATGAGTTCAACCCCAACAACCCCAAAGAAGAGTAATTGTCCGAGGTTGCCTGTAATGATGACATCGGTTGTGCGTAAACGCGGTAATTGCAATAGGTACAGCAAGACAACGAAGCTACCCATCAAAATCAAGAAAACCGTGATAATTGCAAACGAACGCACACCGCGCATCCGTCCACGTAATTCACGTACACTGACCGCATTTTGATGAAAGGCACGCCAATCGCGCAGCATCAATGCGCCAGCGATGAAGGCAGGAATCAAGGCGATAAGAGCAGGATAAAAGCGATAGTAAAATATCCCAAGCACATTCAAGATAATCATCGCAATTAGGAGCAACCATGCCCAAAATTCTTGTGCGCCTGCTGCTGCTGATAGCAATAATAATACGGCGACATTCGCGCCAATTGCCACTAAGCCAACCAATGCCATTTCACCTGTTGTGCCAATCCATCCCGAGAAAATCCAATTGCCGAGTTGGTCAGCGTCAACGATATTAAATGCTAATATCACATTCAGTAGCAACAATACGATTAAATTAACAATGCTGCCCCATTGCATAATCGCTGCAACTTGGCGCACCAAACGCTCGCGCTCATTAAGTGATTCATCGGTATCGACCCATGCTTCTTCGCCATCATGGTCGCCACCTAGTACTGACGTTACAGTTTTTAGGATACTTTTTGCGTATTGCATCAAAAGTCCTCAATACAATTGATAAATTATAAAATTTCTAATTGTAGGGACGTGCAATGGCACGCCTAACCGCCTGTTAAACATCCCGTTGGATGTCCCTACTAGGTCACAAGCCCTTTGGTAACGCGCATGAACATTTGCTCAAGATCACGTTCTTCTTCTTGGAAGCCTAGCACCGCAACACCTTCATCGGTCAGCTTACGATTGAGCGCTAACATACCGTCATCATCACCAGCAAAATCAACACGCACGCGCGAACGTCCGCCACGCGGTGTCATTAATTCAACGCCATTAACATCACTGAGCGGTTTCAAAATATCAATGACACGATTCCCAGCATCAACATCACGCACGGTGATGATAATTTCACGGGTTTCCATCAATTGCTGCTTGAGATCATCAATGCTGCCTTCCATGATAATCTGTCCTGCTTCGATGATACCAATGTGTGAACAAATATCTTCAACATCTGCCAAAATATGTGATGAGAAGAAAATCGTCTTGCCCATATTAGCCAGTTCACCCAATAATTCACGGATTTCAACACGCGCACGTGGATCAAGCCCTGATGCTGGTTCATCTAAAATCAAGACTTGTGGATCATGGGCGAGTGTTCGGGCTAAGGATAAGCGTTGTTTCATACCGCGCGATAATTTATCGACCATATCTTCACGGCGATGACCCAAATCAACCAGTTCTAGCAAATCCCCTACAAGGCGTTTACGATCATTCTCGGGGATGTCATAACAGGCTGCGAAAAAGTCCAAATATTCCCAAACGCGCAAATCTTCGTACACGCCAAATTCATCAGGCATATAACCAATCGCCCGTCGTACAGCACGGCGATCTTCTAGCACACTATGTCCTGCTACCATGGCTGTCCCTGATGATGGACGGGTGAGTGTCGTTAGAATGCGCATGGTGGTGGTTTTGCCTGCGCCATTAGGTCCG
The DNA here is from genome assembly GCA_049680565.1 of Phototrophicaceae bacterium. Classification (GTDB taxonomy): domain Bacteria; phylum Chloroflexota; class Anaerolineae; order Aggregatilineales; family Phototrophicaceae; genus JAUZRW01. Next base: position 3,851 of record JBAUIA010000018.1, on the reverse strand, counting down.
ACGAAACCATAAATTGAGCCAGCAGGCACGTTGATCGATACACCGCGCACGGCTTGAAAGCTGCCAAAGTTTTTTCTAATGTCATGTGTTTCAATAATATTTTCCATCTGTTTTTGCTCCCACTGGATCATCTACTAGTTTAGCAATCAAATATGACGATAATGTGATGATTACTTTTGGTAACGGTTGATTATTAATTGCCACGATCAAATGACTAATTCTATAGCTTTTCATTTTTACCCCTATCCCCAGCCCGTTCCCCATTTCAATGGAGAACGGGAGCTTTTCAGTCCCCGCTTCACTGTTGTGGGGAGGAGATTTAGGGGGCTTCTAACCCATTAAGCTACTAGAGCCTTATCTGCAACGAAATAGCGAAAATACCTTAAAAATTCCCAATCTGGATAATGCGCGTTTGTAGCACCCGTCCATTGGCATTGCTTGATGTTAAATCCGTATCAATTTCAAAGCGAATATCGACCATATTATTGCGCCCGAGATAAGGTGCTGGGTCATCAATGATATATTCCTCAAGGCGACTATTCGCTTGAATATCCCATTCGCCTGTAACACGATTGTATAGCGAAAATTCAACTTGACTACCGAGGGCTGTTCCACGATTAATTTCAATAATCATAGTGGAAACGGTCTCTAAGATAGCGCCTTCAAGTGGCGTAATTTGGAACTCTGCCCAAGCAGGATTGATAACGGTCAAGCTGCTGAGGTTGCCAAACACTTGCCCAAGTTCAAAGTCAGTGGCTGCCCATGTAAATTGGTCGGCACTCAGTGTCACTTGCTCACTGCTAGACGGGGTTTCAACAGCAGTATCAATTTCGATGATATGTAAGGTGGTATCGACGGTGCGGTAGGTCGTATCTGCAACTGTAATATCATCGGCTTGGGTCTCGTTTGACCAGCCCATGACATACACTTGATTACCAATCCCTAAGCCTGAATTTTGATCGCGCATGAAGGCACGCAATAAGGCGCGACGACGGCTTTGTTCTTCGTTGGTTGAATCGAAAAAATCAACATCATTGACACGGTTTAAGCCTGTTGACCAATCCAAATTGAGTAAGACACGCCCTGTTACGAGGGTATCATTGATGCTGCGACGATCTCCTAGTTCTTCCCCGATATTATAGGTCGCACGCGATTCAATCGGTGCAGCAATCGGTAAGGCAAAGTCAGGATTATCATTGATGAAATCAAAGTCATTGGTATCAAAATCGAGAACATCCCCTGCTGCCAAAGCATCTTCCACGCGATAAAAACGGTTGCGCGCAAATATGACGACATCTTCAAGTGTCATATCACTATCATTGCGGATAACGCCACGAATGGATTGCGATGTTGGCGTATTCAGTGATGTATTTTCTGGAATCTCATCAATGATGTAGCCAATGGTTGCGCTCCCCGAAATAGCAGGGGCATCAATGACACTTGTTAAATGGAAGTTCGCAAAAATACCCCCATCAATCGCAATATCTTCAATGCTAAAAGTTTGTCCTTGTAAAATATCGGAGGTACTACGGGTGACATTTGCCGAAAAGAGCGAATCATCTTCAACGCCCGGTAAAAAGCCCATGATCGTATCAGCAGGGGCTTCAATGGAATAAATATCGCGCCGAGGTGACAAGACACCGACTAACTCATCTTGATAGGCAAGATCAGAATTAGGGAAAGATTGCACCACATACAAACGACTCACGATGAGATCATTACCGCGTAGATTGAATCCTACATTCCATGCTAATAGAGTAAATGTCACAATCAATAAGGGGATGGTCGCCCAAGCCCAAGCCCGTCGGCGCAAACGTGATAAAACGATGTAATTGATCGGACCAATGAGGAGAATATACGCCAAAATGAATAGAATCATACTACTGGCTGGCGGTAATAATTCCACATTTGGCAAAATAGCAATTGAGCGTGCTGCATCTTGTAAATCGAGTATACCGCGTTGCCAACCGGGTTCAGGTGGTAAATCAGAAATGACCATCTGCCAAAATTCGCCCAACTGATCCCAACTACGGAGTGGTTCAAGTGTCGGGTCAACGGTCAGGAAATCAACAACGCCTAAGCCAAGTTCGCGCCGTACTAATAACGGCAAATCATCATCGGTAGCTGCACGCACGCTGGCATCGTCTGCGAGTGACCCTGTTGTGATGAAAGTCAAATCATCAAGTGCATCATCACGATTGATATATGCCGATAACGCACTAATATCCTCAATATTTTGGCTACTATCAGGGATCAGAGGCAATAGAGTCGATGGTAATCCTGCGGTTGTTTGCGCCCAATTAGGACCTCCGATAACAATCAGATGTCCGCCCATCGTCACCCATGCTTCAAGTGCCTGTAATTGGTCGATGGTGAGGGTATCACTTTGCACATCGTAGAGCAGCAGGGTATCAATTGCATTGAGGATACTGACATCAGGGGGTAAGTTATCGACTTGCCAGCGCCCTTGCCGTGAATTTGTGCCTGCTTGTGCCACACTATTGAGCGGAATGCTGCTTGCACTAATAGCGGATACTGTCATGTGGAGGGTGTCATCAGGACTGATAGCCGTTAAACCAACCGCTTGGTCAGCAACACGCACCCCTTCATCATCCAACAATTCAACAATCACTGTCCCTGATGATGCTTGGGCTTGCATATACAAAAACACCGTTTTTTCAGAACCTGTTGGCAAATCAATCGGCACACTATACGCAGAATTGACTGCACGCCCTGATGTTTCTGGACGGACGGTTAATCGTCCGCTAAATCCAATTCCTTGATTACCGACTTGTATTTGTAGGGGCAACCAATATCCCGGACGATAAAAATTATTGAACCCTGCCTCAACAGTTAAGCTAATCGGCTCATCTGTTTGAGCAATTGCTGGCATACTGAGGCTACTGATACCCAGTAGCGCAATCACCATCAGCAATAAGCGGCGTATGTTCATAAATAAACCATTCCTAAAAAATTCACTCGTAATAATTCGTCTTTGTGACGATCATCAAAATTGCAGTGTCATTGTTATCATTATTTCCATCATATTGTATCACGACCTCGAACTGTTTCGATGGCATGCTTTTGAAGTTCTTATCAGATTTTACGTGAATGGCTATTGTAGAGCCCCAAAAAAGGGAGAAATAGATTTAGGGGCGCATCGGCATATGCGTCCGTTTTCAAGACGGTGGGATACGCTGATCCTCACGCATCAAGATAAGAATTAAGGGTCTAACATTTTAGCGATTCAACCCCTATCCCCGCGCCCTTTCCCCATTGTCCTCGTGCCTCGTCATGGAGAAAGAGAGCTTCGGGAGTCCCCTCTCCAGCAGAGAGCTTGCGAACGCATTGGGGAGGGGATACGGTTTGCAGTAAAAATAGCATTAAGACCTAGCTTGATGGTTAAAAACATGCTGATCCTACCCTAAAATTTTAAGAAACTTTTAGAACATTACATATAAATTAATCTAATGGCTAGTTAGTGCTTCATCTGTAAAATTGCATTCATCACTAGTCAATCAATTGACCAGCACCCAATACTGTGAAATAAATTTCACAGTAAGATAGCGATTTATCGCATTTCTTTTGGCAGCCGTCAACACGCATTTATATCGACTGGTTTTCACAAACAAAAAAGCCCCTAATCTAAATTAGAGGCAATTAATATCAAGCACGTATCACTTATGCGGTAGGCGGAATCCCTTGGGCAATGAAGCAAGCAGCAACCTCATCCTCTTCTTGACCACGATATTGAATACCACTAGCATCTGTCACCAAGACACAATTCCGCAATTCTGTTTGATAATCGGTGATGGTCGTGGCTGCCCAATCTAAGCATGATGGCGTTGAGG
>JBAUIA010000017.1:0-26039 GCA_049680565.1 Phototrophicaceae bacterium | reverse complement strand
CGTCAGATGCCAGCGATTGCACAGATTGCGGTTGTCGGGATTTCTGATGCAGAATGGGGGCAAAAAGTGGCAGCAGCGATTGTGCTTGCAGATCAGCAGCCCGTATCAGAGCATGACATCAGCGATTTTGCGCGTCAGCATTTGGCAGGGTATAAAATTCCGAGGGTGATACGCTTTGTCGATGCACTCCCCTTAACAGGTAGTGGCAAAATCCAACGCGGTGCTGTCCAAGCCTTATTTGAGGAAACATCATGAGTGATACAAGTAAAAATATCGTTTTCTTACACGGATTTACAGGTAGCGGTGATGATTGGACAGATATTGCAACGCGCCTTAATCAGCAAGGCTACACAGCATTGCGCCCGACGATCATTGGTCATGGGCAAACTAGCTCAGGCAGTTGGGAACATCTGCGCGATTATGATATAGCATTAGTCGCAAAACGCCTCAAAATGATGCTACCTGAGCGCTTTCATCTTGTAGGGTATTCGATGGGTGGACGCTTGGCACTGTATATCGCTACGCATTACCCTGAAATTGTTGACTCCTTAACGTTAGTCAGTGCCTCACCGGGGTTAAAAACTGAAGCTGAACGTACAGAGCGTCAAGCGCGTGATAATGAACTCGCGGATAAAATTGAAGCCAAGGGTATGGCATGGTTCGCAGACTTTTGGGAGCAGTTATCATTGTGGGATAGTCAATCAGATCAGTTGAAAGCACAATTACGCCAGAAACGCTTACACAATCATCCGATTGGATTGGCGAATAGTTTGCGTGGAATGGGAACAGGTGTGATGCCTTCGCTCTGGGATGATTTATCGGTACTGCCCATGCCTGTAAAATTAATCGTCGGTGAACATGACACAAAATTCGTCGCTATCAATCAAGAAATGGCAGCAAAAATACCTGCTACTGACCTGACAATTATTAAAAATGCAGGACACGCGTGCCATCTGGAACAAGCTAGAGAATTTACAAAGATAGTTGCTACGTTTTTGAATGACCATCCTCATTGACTAAATAGAACAAACGATCTAAAATTAGTATATCGGTAAAATACACACTATCACGGAGGTATGCTATGCAAAAGATCGTATCGGGGTTATGGTTTGATATGAACGCAGAAGAGGCAATGCAATTTTATGTTGATGCTTTTTCAAAGACTTCATTCGGTGCAAGCAATTCACACGTTGAAGCGATTAAGCGCTATCCTGATGAGGTTTCGGAAGATTTTATGAAAGGTATGGAAGGGAAAGTTCTCAACGGTATTTTTCAGCTTGCGGGTTATAAATTTTTCTGCCTTGATGGTGGTTCACGCTTTAAATTTACACCGGCTATTTCATTCTTTGTGCGTAGTAACTCGGTTGATGATATTGATACCTTATGGAATGCCTTATCCGATAATAGCACGGTACTCATGCCACTCGATACTTACCCCTTTAGTCAAAAATATGGTTGGATACAAGATAAATTCGGGTTGTCGTGGCAACTCGTCGTAGAAGATAGCATCATTGAGCAAACGATTGTGCCATCATTGATGTTTATCAGCGATGGTAAGCAAGCCGAAGCAGCTATTCGTTTCTATGCTGATATTTTCCCCAATAGTGAAGTTGGCAATATAATGCGCTACCCTGCCGACCAAGCGCCCCAAGTAGCAGACGCTGTATCCTATGCGGAACTAACACTCGCTAATCAACATTTTGTAGCAATGGATAGTGCGCCGATTCATGATTTCACATTTAATGAAGCCATTTCATTTTATGTTGAATGCGACTCACAAGCGGAAGTGGATGCTTATTGGAATTCTTTATCGGCTATTGCGGAAGCCGAGCAATGTGGATGGCTCAAAGATGAATATGGTATCTCTTGGCAGATTATCCCCAAACAACTTGGTGAACTTATGAGTGATCCTGATCCCGTAAAAGTAGAGCGCGTCATGCAAGCAATGTTACAAATGAAGAAAATCATCATTGCAGATTTAGAGACTGCTTACACTCAGCCTATCTCATAGATGCTAAAATCCACAAAATAAGTCTCAAAGCATCTCAATCAATGAGGTGCTTTTTGCTTTTAGATTAGCCAACTGCTTAACTTGCCCAATTCAGATAGCATCATATTTGTGCATTCAGGGCATATGTTTATATGAGATTTTAGTTAGAATAGACAATACATTTAGATTATGATCTTCATAAAGGATATTTCATGCCACCCAATCGCATTGCAGAATTACGATCACAAATTGATGATATTAACTTACAACTCTTGGACTTGCTGAATCAACGAGCAACAGTTGCCAGCGAAATTGGTAAAGAGCAAGCGACATTAGGCAGCCAGATTTATGATCCGCAACGTGAATCACAAATGCTGACTGATCTACAAATGGCGAACCAAGGTCCTTTCAGCAATGAGACCATCAGCGCCTTGTTTAAAGAAATTTTTAAAGCAACCCTCAATCTGGAAGAAACCGAAGCGCGTTCTAATTTGTTGGTGCATCGTAAAAGTAGCGATCAAAAGACAGTGATTACCTTGCCTGATGGCACAGAAATTGGTAATGGGGGTTTCATCGTTATTTCAGGTCCTTGTGCCATTGAAAGCTACGAGCAATATGAAGAAGTCGCTAAAGCAATGGTTGACCAAGGCATTAAGGTCATGCGGGCGATGGCGTATAAACCGCGCACCTCCCCTTATGATTTCCAAGGCTTGGGCGAACCGGGCTTAAAGATTGCGCGTGAAATTGCTGATAAATATGGTTTGATGTTGGTCAGTGAAGTGCTGGATCAATCGCAACTCGAAATGATGGATCAGTACGTGGATATGTTCTGGATCGGCGCACGCAATATGCAAAATGCCTTCTTGCTACGCGCTGTTGGCAAAATGAGCAAACCTGTCATCTTGAAACGTCACTTTGGTGCCAACCTTAAGGAATTTATTTTCTCAGCAGAATACATCATGAGTGAAGGCAACAATCAAGTCATCTTGATGGAACGTGGTATTCGTACATTTGCCCAATGGACACGTAATACGCTCGATATTGGTGCTGTGCCATTGCTCAAGCAAGAAACACATTTACCTGTGATCGTTGATGTTAGCCATAGTGCAGGTCGCCGTGATCTAGCGATTCCGTTTGCGCGTGTTTCAAAAGCGAGTGGTGCGGATGGTATGATGGTTGAAGTCCATCCTAATCCAGCCGTTGCAATGAGCGATGCCAAACAACAATTGAATATTCCACAATTTGTAGAATTGATGGATGAACTCCGCAAAATGGAAGGTAATCCTAACCCTGCCCCACAATCTGCTGGCGATTAATTGCAGCAAATCATTATTAGATTAAAAAAGTGCCTTCATCATGATTGATGAGGGCATTTTTTATCATGACGATTCATTAAACTTCAAGTTTTTATACCCCGTCATCGAGATTTTGTGGTTTTAGGTTTGAATATTGTAACATCGCTTGCATCGTATCTTATTATTTGATATATTTTGTAAACGTTTACATTGTAAACGTTTACATTTTTACTTAGGAGATAATTTTATGCAAAAGAAGATGTCACTCTTGGTTATGGTTTTTGCCCTCATTATGGGTGGAGCAACTATTTCCGCGCAAGATACGGTAGAACTCACTATCGCTACAGTTAACAATCCTGATATGGTTGTTATGGAAAGCTTCAGTGCTGAATTTGAAGCACTCTATCCCAATATCAGCCTCAACTGGGTTGTTTTACCAGAAAATGAACTCCGCGATACCGTCACAACTGATGTTGCTACAGGCGCAAACAGTTTTGATGTTATCACCGTTGGTATGTTTGATACCCCAATCTTTGCTAATAACGGCTGGATTTACAATATCAGTGACCTTATGGAACAATATCCTGATAGCGTCCAAGCAGATTACAATGTAGATGACTTGCTCGCAGGTGTTCGCATTGGTGTTTCAGTAGACGATGATCTTTACTCATTACCATTCTATGGTGAATCCAGCATGGTCATGTACAACACCGAAATCTTGGATGCTGCTGGTATTGAAATGCCAGAACAACCAACATGGGATGAAATTCGTGAAATCGCTTGTGCAGTACATGATCCAGAAAATGGTCAATATGGTATCGTTCTTCGTGCGCTACCCGGTTGGGGTCAAGGTATGGCAGTCATGACAACCGTTGTTAATACATACGGTGGCGATTGGTTCGATGAAAATTGGGAACCACAATTAAATACACCAGAGTGGAACGAAGCAATCAGCTTCTACATCAACTTAATCAATGACTGTGGACAACCTGGTCCTACCAGCGTTGGCTTCGTTGAAGCACTCACCTTGATGTCACAAGGTCAAGCAGCTATGTGGGTTGATGCTACTGTAGCAGCAGGTTTCTTATCCGATCCTGCACAATCAGAAATTGTGGATAGCCTCGGTACAGCACCAGCACCAGTCGGTCCTGTTGCTAAAGGTAATCACTGGCTTTGGTCATGGAACTTAGGTATTCCTTCAACCACAGATAACGTAGAAGAAGCCCTCCAATTCATCACATGGGCAACTAGCACCGATTACATCAATATGGTTGGTGAAACCAATGGTTGGCAAACAATTCCACCCGGAACCCGTATTTCAACCTATGAAAACCAAAATTACTTAGATGCAGCACCATTTGCACCAACTGTACTTGGTTTGATGCAAGCAGCAGACCCAACCGATGCACAACGTGATCCAACACCTTATGTCGGAATCCAGTTCGTTGGTATTCCTGAATTCCAAGGGATTGGTACAAGCGTATCACAAATCATTGCTGAAGCATTCGTAGGTGATAGTACAGTAGAAGAAGCGCTTGAACGTGCGAATGAACTCGTTCGTGACGCAATGGAAGAAGCTGGCTACTACGAGTAAGTAGTACATCTCCCAGTAAAATAGCCTATCCCTAGTCGATAGTCTACCAAGTGAGGTAATCTTCTAACATAGGAGATTACCTCATTCTCCAAAATAATACCTAAACCTACTATGTGAGGTATTCATGTCAGTACAAACAGACACATCTAAACCCAAACGAAAAAATGATGAGCGATTGAGCGATCAAGCGTTAAGACGATTTTTTATTTGGCCCGCCTTAATTTATATGGTAATTGTGACGCAAATACCATTACTCTACACTTTAAATTTCAGCTTCCAACGTTGGAATATGAACCGACCTGACCGACGTGGTTACACTGGTTTTGATAATTATATTGATGTCATCACAGATAATGATTTTTGGACGATTATTCTCAATACAACGGTTTTAACAGGTGCAGTTGTATTTATTACTTTTGTATTGGGTTTAACACTGGCTCTGCTCTTGAACCGTGACTTTTTAGGGCGGGGTATTGTGCGAACAATGCTCATTACGCCTTTCCTCATCATGCCAACGGTATCGGCTGTTATTTGGAAAAATGTATTACTCGATCCATCGTTTGGTTTTATCACAGGTATTGTTAAATCATTTGGCTTTGCAACACCTGATTTTCTTGGGAATTATCCGATGGAATCGGTGATAACAATTGTTGTCTGGCAGTGGATGCCATTCATGATGCTGATTTTGCTTGCAGGCTTGCAATCGCTTAGCTCAGAGCAAATTGAAGCCGCACAAATAGATGGCGCAAATCCTTTAAATATCTTGCGACACATTGTGCTTCCGCATTTACAGCGCTACATCGAAATTGCTGTTTTGATGGAAATTCTATTTATTCTCAGCGTCTTCGGTGTGATCTTCATCACCACATCAGGCGGACCGGGTATCCAAACGACAAATTTATCATACGCAATTTATAACGAAGCCTTTAGTAATCGTGATATTGGCGATGCTAGTACAATGGGTATTTACGCGATTATTGTCGCCAATATTGTTGTTACATTCTTCGTGCAAGTATTGCGACGCGGGACAGAAGATATAGGAGAAAGTTCATGAGACTTAACAAATGGCAAGAAATAGCACTCACAATTGTTACATGGTCGATTGCGCTTATCATGTTCTTCCCGATTGTTTGGATGCTCATAACATCTTTTAAGACTGAGACGCAAGCCTTTGACTTTCCACCTGCTTTTATTCCAATTCCTGCGTTGGGAAATGCTGATGTTGATCTAGCAACGGATGACATTGAAGTTGAAGATGAAGAAGAAGGTTATTCGATTTTCTTTGAAGCGACCCTCAATAATTATCGACGGGCTATCTTCGATGCAGATTTTGCTAAACCACTTATTAATACATTGTGGATCACATTTTTCTCGACGTTGGCAGCACTCGCAATGGGTATCCCTGCTGCATATGCCCTAGCCTATAAACCCGATAAGCGCAGTAATTTTACGCTACTCTGGTTGATTTCTACGCGGATGTTGCCCCCTGCTGGTGTGATTATCCCTTTGTTCCTCTTGGCGCGTGATCTTAGCTTACTTGATACACGCCTCGGTATGATTATCATCTATACAGGCATGAATGTTCCGCTTGTTATTTGGATGATGCGCTCTTTCTTAATTGATGTACCTTACGAAATTCTCGAAGCAGGTCGGATGGATGGTGTATCGCTCTTCCAAGAATTCCGCTATCTTGTTTTGCCATTGGTTGCACCGGGCTTATTTGCAACTGCCCTATTATGTATGATCTTTACATGGAATGAATTTTTCTTTGCTTTCAATATTGCCAAGAGCCAAGCAGAACCTCTCACGGTATATATTTCGTCATTTAAGTCTGGTCGTGGACAATTTATTGCGTTGATGTCAGCCGCATCAACCTTATCAGTATTGCCCGTAGTGATCGCTGGCTGGATTGCACAAAAACAATTGGTTACAGGTTTGACGATGGGTGCTGTAAAATAACCACTTGTGTGGGCTTTTAAAATATCATAATTTATGAGCCTGAAACCTTACCCAAGATAACGTATAATGGGTTCTGAAAGCACATATCTTAGGACAACAACATTGTGAGCAAGCTCAATCAGAACCCAACCATGAACGATGTGGCACGCGAAGCGGGCGTTTCAGTCGCAACGGTATCACGCGTTATTAATAACACAGATGGTGTGAGCAAAAAGTTACAACAACGTGTCGAAATGGCAATGGAAAAATTAAATTATCATCCTAGTTCCTTAGCACGTAGTTTTAAAATGCAGGAAACTCGCTTAATTGGTCTGATTATTCCATTGCTTAATCATCCGTTCTTTAGTCTATTAGCACAGGTAATGGAGCAAGAGCTATTTCGACAGAATTATCGTGCTATTATCTGCAATACAGAAGAAAATGAAGAACGCGAACTCGAATATATTGAATTGTTACTACGGCAACGGGTTGATGGTGTTATTATCAACTCAGCGATCCCCAACACGGATTATCTTTTTCAGCTACAGTCACAAAATATTCCTTGTGTGTTGATTGATCGTGATGTGAACGGCTTTGAGTGTAGCAAAGTTTTTAGTGATAATTCACAAGGTGGTTATCAAGGCATGAAATACTTATTAGAACTTGGGCATCGCAACATCCATATTGTTGCCCCTTTTGATAATAAGCAACCCATGCAAAACCGTTTACGAGGTGTTCGCCAAGCATTAGATGAATTTGGAATTGAAGCACATCAGGATATGTTCATCATGCACAGCGATCATTCCTTTGAAATGGGCATCGAAGCAGGACAATATATTGCTGAAATTAGCCCACTTCCAACAGCAGTGTTTGCATTAACTGATGTAACGGCTGTTGGTTTATTACATGGATTAGCTAAAGCGGGGATTCGTGTCCCCGATGATATTTCTGTCATGGGTTACGATGGCATTCCCTTATCAGGCTACGTCATGCCAACTTTATCGACAATAGCACAGCCTATTATTGAAATGGGCAAACGAGCAGTTGAGGTTTTATTAAACCATATTAATAAGCCTGATTTAGTTCCTGACAGAATCGTTTTGTCAAATGAGCTAATTATCAGGGAATCAACTGCTGAGCTAATTTAAATTATTAGAAGGATTCAATCATGAAAGCTATTGTATTTCCAAGTGAAAAGCAAATCAAAGTCGAACAAGTTGATGATCCAATTTGTGGCGATGACGATGTTGTTATTCAAGTAACATCTTGTGGGATTTGTGGTACAGATTTGCATATTTATAGAGGTGAATATTTTTCTGAATTTCCACTTATACCGGGTCATGAATTTCATGGCAAGGTTGCTGAAATTGGCAAAAATGTTAGCCAATACAAAGTAGGCGATAGAGTTACAGTTGATCCAAATCTTTATTGTGGAAAATGTAGCCGTTGCCGTAATGAACAATCGAACCAATGCCTCAACTTACAAGCCGTTGGGGTTACACGTAATGGTGGCTTTGCAGAATATGTCACTGTCCCTGAACGTGCCTGTTATCCGATTCCAGATTCACTTTCAAATGAACAATCAGCTTTCATTGAGCCGTTAGCATGTGTTGTTTATGCCTTGCGTCGGATGCGTGTTAATCCTGCTGATCGCGTGTTGATTGTTGGAGCAGGTCCGATGGGCTTATTACTTGTTCAGGCATTGCGGCATAGTGGCGGTTCATTGATTGCTGTTATCGAAAAACAAACTGCACGCCTGCAATTAGCAAAAGATATGGGTGCAAATGTTGCTATCCAAGCGGGTCCCGATCAAGATGGGGAATTAAAGGAAATTGCACCAGAAGGCTTCGATATCGTCATTGATGCGACAGGTGTACCTGCTGTTATTCAAAAAGCCTTTGATTATCTCAAACCACGCGGGCAATTTCTGCAATTTGGGGTAACACCGATGGGTGCAAAAATCGAAATTGAACCCTATAAAATCTTCCGTAACGATTGGACAATCATCGGCACATTTGCGCTGTGCTACACCTTCCAACCCTCAATTGATTGGCTCGCCAATGGTGTCATTGATGTCAGTTCGCTGGTCAGCCATACCGTACCAATGTCAGAGTTTGAAAAAGTTTTCAATATGTTCGGTAATGGCGACACACTCAAAGTTCATATTGATATTCAAGCATAGCTAAAACAGATTAGCAGCAGAACAACAAAGAGCGATTATCCTGTATAGATAATCGCTCTTTTGATTTCAGTGACGCACATTTCGATTTTTCGCTAGATGCGTCATGATTCACTGGCTTTGATTATTATTCCTAATTACTCAGTATACAAGCGATATAAGCTGCTTGCGAGTAATTCGATACGGTCTAATACACCGGGATAGTAAATCTTTTCGTTGGTCGTATGAATATCTTGTGCAGGCGCACCCATCCCACAAATAGACGGTGTCCCTGATGAACTTGTCCAGTTAGCATCGCTGCCACCACCACGCGCAATTGGCACAACATTTTGTTGGAGACGTTGTGCTTCTCCGATGACAATATCAATCAATTTCTGATTGCGTTCGGATTGTTCCATCGGTGGGATGAAGGTATCAAGATCATATTCAACAGAATCTTGTGCGCCTGTATCAGCATTGGTGACATAGGGTTTATCAAAAATAGCCTCAATTTCTCGTTGGATGCGTTGTCCATCCGCGAGTTTTTCAAAGCGCCAACTGACCGACCCTGTCATTGTTCCTGAAACTGTATTCGGAGAAATACCGCCCTCCGCCATCCCCACAGTCACAGAAACGCCGTTATCCCAATCATTAAGCGCCTTAAAATCAATAACACGTTTTGCAAAGCTCTCAATGGCATCTACACCGAGGTGCGGTGAGCCAGAATGACAGGCTTCGCCATTAATGGTGAAGTGATACGCACCATAACCGCGTCGTTGATACACAACACCGAGATCAACATCTGGCGTGAGTTCACCTTGTGGGAAACCGGGTTCTAAGCCAATGCAATAATCGGCACCGATATGACCGTCAATATACCAATCGCGGATGGTAGGCGAGCCTTTTTCTTCATCGGCACTCACAATCATCTGCACATCGTAATCATCAATCAATTTACCGAGGACAATCATTGCCCATAAACCAACGATGATACCCCCTTTAATATCACCGACACCGGGACCTTGTAAGAAACCATCGCCTAAGTCGGTATGTTCTAAAAAGTCACCATCAGGCGGGAAAACCGTATCCATATGGCTAATGAGCATAACACGGGGTTTAGTGGTTTCATTACCACTACAAATTAAGCGATGGCGACCATTAACGGTCTTGACTGTAAAACCGAGATCTTCCGCAAGGCGTGATAAGGCATCCATGCCTGCATCAACCCCTTTTTTATTGGCTGTGTAGGTATTAATTTTAACAAGATCAAGCAATGCACGCTTTATATCATCTGATTGTTCGTGAACCCATTGCTGAATGTCTGGTAATTGCATTGTGGATAATACTCCTTTTTTAAATAGTTAACGTGAATTTTGTTTAAGAGAATAAGCCTATTTTTGAGCCATATAATCTAAAATAGTGAGTTTTTAGTCCTTAGTCCTTAATTTTTAGCGGTTCACTAAAGACTAAAAGCTAAGAACTTTCTGTTCAAATAAGGCTACGAGATGACATAATTTCAATCTCTGTGTTATCCAAAAATGACGTTAGTGAACATTTCTCCCATATGATACCTGTTATCCCAAGCATAAACGAGACATTCTTTGAATTTTCATGATGAAATAGAACCCCCTACGATAAACCCGATGACTATCATCATGGATTAACATTAATATCATCAATGATGGCAATCAGTGCATCATCCCAATTTAGATAATCCGAAAAACTAAATTCGACGGCTGAATTATCGGCTTCCGTTTGGCAACGGTTGGCGATGACGGTGCTAAGTCGTTGGACTGCTTCAATGATCGCTGGCGCGGTATCAATGACAGCATGTTGCTCAAGGCGTTGATAAACCGTATTAAAGCGTTGGCAATCAATCACGGCTGCCCCATCACCCGATGCGCGTAAGGTGCGTAGATCATCCAACAAAAATTGTAGTGGATTGTTGATTGTCGCAGGTTGCACACTTACAAGATCATCCCCGAGTAAGCGCAAGGAAAGCGATTCAATCACAAATGGTGCAGATTGTGGCGATGACAAGACTAAAGCAACACTACCCGCTTGAACAAGGGCATAGCTTTCCGTGATAATCGTATTATCAAAATTAATCGTGATGGCATCATCTAAGGCACTCACTGACCATGATGCTGGCAAGGGTACTGTTAATACATCAGTCTGGAGTGTACGGCTGATCCCATTTTCGATAGCGCGTAATTCCCAAGCAGTATCTGAGGTATTAATCGTAAATTCAAGATAATCATCAGGGGATTGCTGCCGAAAAATAAGTCCATAATTTTGATTATCGGCAATGCTCGTATCATCCAATTGAACAACTACTTGGAAGCCATTCAGCGTATCAGGATACGGTAATGCGATGATACCCTCACGCACTTGGGCGATATACTGCACACTCTCATTGAGTGAATCGCCGTAACCAATCGCTGCCACATCATCCGCAAACGCTACAGATGTAACTGTCTCTGATGAAATTGGCGCAACGGCGGTGTTGGTAATGGTATTTACACGCGTTGAATTGGCATTAATCCAAATGCCCGACAATACCAGCAGGATAATGGCTACAATTGCGATCAATCCGCCATAAATCACATTATTATTAACTGTTGTAGGTGGCGCTTCGGCAGCTTGTCTAACAACGATTGGTGGAGGCGAACGGTCAATTGCTTGGGCTTGAATATTATCAAAATTACGTAAATCAGCCGGTAAAAAGGGTAATAAGGCTTCATGAATATCTTTCGCAAAATCGAGAATATCACTATACCGATCTGCTGGATTTTTTGCTAAGGCGCGGTCAAAAAAAGCATCCACAGCATCTGGTAAATCACGCCGTCGTGAACTGATTGACGGGACGGGCTGCTTACGATGCAATTCGACCATTTCTTTACGCGCTTCATCAAATGTTATGCCTGCTTTGGGCTGGAATGGTTTATGACCTGTGAATAATTCATAGAGCATAATGGCAAAGGCATAGACATCCACCGTATTATCAATTTTACCGCGTGTTTGCTGTTCATACGGCATATAGGATGGTGTGCCTGCCCCATCCAATAAAGGTTCATCAATTGCGCCTGCGATGCCCAAATCCGTTAAGAAGGCACTCTCATTTTCGCCTGCGAGTAAAATATTACCCGGTTTTATATCCCGATGGATGAAGCCTTCAGTGTGTAAGTAATTGATGGCGCGAGCCACTTGTGCCATTAAGCGCACAATTTTATCAAATGCAATTGGCTCACCTGTTTCACGCGCTTGCCTAATAAAGTGGGTTAAGGCTTTACCATCCACAAAATCCATCAAAATATACGCACTTTTTTCTTCGGAAACAAATTTATAAAAGCGCACAATATTAGGATACTGTAAATCACGCATGTAGAGCGCTTCACGCTCGAAAATTTCTTTAAAGCGGTCACGACGACGAAATTGCTCGCGCAATAATTTGAGCGCATAGACATTAGGCGTATTGCGTTCATGAACTTTATAGACACATGCCATTGCCCCAGCGCCAATAAATTCATCAATCACATAACGCCGATCTTCAATCAGAGGGCGTGCCGCTTCAATATCTAAACAATCATTTGTTTCCATAAATAGTACGTTCGATTCCTGATCTCATAAACACAGTTTTGCAATTGATCTTTATTGCTGATAGGTCGCCACTAGCGCTCTATTTCAATGATGGGTGCTGATAGAAACCCCTGTGCTTGAGCGCTTGATTGCCATTGAAACGGCTCAGTAGACACTTGGGGTAACAAAATTGATGTAAATAGGCTGCTAGTCGCTTGCTGTAAAGCATTTAGCTGTGCGGATGGCGCTAAGAAAATGTCAGGTTGAACCGCACGGATTGTAATGTTAGGCATCATCGGCTCATCATCCAATATCGTAAGCAACTCTTGGACTTGTGCCGTTGTTGTAGCATAAAATGAACCTGACTGTAAGTGTAGCCTCAATGCTGCTAAATTATCATAAAACTCGCTTGGGTTGATCGCGTTTACTTGGGGCAACATCACCCCTTGTGAACACCCCGTCCATCTCGATACGCCTTGCAAGCTACGATTCAATCGTGGTTGCAAATAATGCAGATTATCGAGTAATGCGCTATGGGCATCACTACCAGCTTGCGGATTGCTCATCCAGCCTAATTGTTGATGCTGATTAAACAAAATACCATTGGCTTGATAATAAGCTAGTTGAGCGTTTTGTGTCGGTGGATTAATCCATTGTACATAGAGGTCACAAGCGTTCATAGATGGCAAGACAGCCATAGCATTATAATCTGTTTGCAAGGCGCTTGATACAGTTGATAAACGTTGGATGTTATCCGCTTGTAATTGTGCAACCGTTCCATTATTTGGCAGATTAGGCATATTCGGTTCTACGACAAAATCCATCGGATCAATTTGGATGCGCTCCAAAGCTGCGGCATCAAAGGCTGTTTGAGGGGTGAAGCCTGTCGGGTCATTAAATTTAGTTGGATTATTGTACGCGAATGTATATAAATTGCCTTGTGGATCATGGCGCACCCAATCACGCTGTAAAAAGCGCCCGATGCGGGTATGATAGGCACGAACACCCATCAAAATTAAGCCTGAATCTTCCAAATAAATTTGTTCGATAAACGCATCATCCACTGATGATATAGCTGTATGAGGCACAATCATTTCGCCAAAAGCATTGACATGAAAGCCATTTTCAGGATTAAGGCTTGCACCATTTACATCCGCAAAACGCTGAACATTGCCTAAGCCATCATCTAATAACCAAATCGCACGATCAGCATTACGGACTAAGACTGTATCTGATGAAATCGGTGAAAATTGTGATTCCACGCTATCATCAACCGTCACAGCAAGTTGTCCGAGCGCGTCATAGGTGAAATCTGTCTGCGTATCATCAGCTATGATTGACACCACACGTCCCAATCCATCATAGCGAATGTGCGTCAGACTATCGACGGCATCATTGGCATCAAAATGCTCAATCATCACTAAGCGATTGAAAGCATCATAGCTGTATTGCGTGCGTCCAAAGTTATCAAAAATTTCTTGTGTGAGATTGCCATTGGCATCATAGATATAACTCACAGAATCAGCGTCATCAAATTGTAAGGCAACCGCGACAATCGGCAAGGCAACGAGTGCTAGGATAATCATCAAGCGACGGCGACGACGAAAAACAATCATCAAAGGCGCAACAAATAACATCATTACAGCAACAGGTAACGAAAAACGATTTTCAATATCAATATCCGCGTTACGGGTTTCTGAAACGAGTTGATTACGGCTGTTATACTCGAATAGTGTGCGATTTTGATTATCACGATTAGCGCGTGTGATCTGTTCGATACGGTTGCCAGCGAGATCATAGGTATAATTAACAGCATACACAATTTGATTATTAGCATCGAGCCAGCGTTCACTGGTGAGTTGTTCCGCAGCATCATAACTATAAAGGATTGCCCAATTATCGCTGCGTGTGACGCGAATCAGATTACCGCTTGCGTCGTAATCATAGGCAAAACCATCAAGGCGTACATCATCAGCATTGATGTGTACGAGATTGCGTACACGTCCATTTGGGTCGTAGCTATAACGGGTTTCTACACCATTGCTGCGTCGGATGGTAGTACGCCAACCATTAAGATTGTAATCAATTTCAATCCAATCGTCATCAAATTCAATGCGGATTGGGCGCGAAAAAGCATCATAGCTATACCGCATGATGCCCAGTTCGCCTGCATCACGTACTAAGATATTACCCGCCAGATCATAGCTATAGTCAATCGATAAAAGTATCTCATCAGGGGTGTCATCTGTACCAATCAGAATCTGACTAAAATTAATCATCTGTCCGAAGGCATCATAAGCAAATGTAAAGCCTTCTACCCCATCAGTAACACGGATTAAGCGTCCTAAGTCATCATAGGTACGTGTAACGGTTTGCTCAATGCTTGTGATACGTGTCAATAAGCCCGATTCATCGTAATCAAACACAATTTGATCGCCAACAGGGGTATCAATCATTATCACCTTGCCGAAGGTATCCCGATTCAGTGTGAATGCACCATCCGATTGTTCAAAACGGATGACATTATCAGAGCGATCAAATTCATAGCCTAGCACTTCACGAAAACCTGCATCATTGGTGGGCAAGGTAACAGATGCTAGATTGCCGAGCGCATCATAGGCAAAATTGACGACTCCGCCATTTTCGTAGGTGATGCTACGTAAGCGATTGGATAAATCGTATTGATAATTTTGGTTATTACCTAGTGGATTGCTAATCTGTGATAAGTTGCCGACATCATCATAACTATATGACCATGTATTATTGGCAGCATCACTATAGCGCACCCGTTGTCCAGAGCCATTGTACGTTAAATTGATGATTTGATTGTCAGGTAGTTCAATTTGTGTCAGGTTATCAATGGCATCATAACTATAACGACTGGTGATTGTGGTTGGATTATCGCCTAGCTGGTCTGATTGCTGTACCGAGACAATATTGCCAAACAGATCATAATTATAGAGTGTTATTAAGCCTGTTTCATCTTGGTAGCGGCTTAAACGTCCTGCCTCATCATACGTAAATTGACGGGTATGACGCACACCATCTACCGCAAGATCATCTACTGAAATGAGACGATTGGCTGCATCATATTCATAGCGATGTTCAATACCATCCCCTGTATCGGCATAAATTAGGTTTCCCACAGCATCATAATCATAGATTGCCGTGTTTTCACGCGCTGTCCCAATGCCTGATATAACTTCAATCACTTGACCTGTGCTGTTATAGCTATAATTTGTTTCGATGCCATCAGGATTGAATGAGGCGATCAGATTGCCCACAGCATCATAGCTATAGCTATACGGGATCGTCGATTGAGGTGCGGTATATCGTACAATACGCCCAAAAGCATCATAACGATAGCGGTGCGTTATTGCTTCATTGTTATTGATATTGGTGCGATTACCCTGTGAGATTGCTACAATATGACCGTCATCATCATATTCAATACGTGTGTTAATTGCGAAGGCTTCTTCTGTGCCCAGATCAACAATGTCGGTTAAGCGTCCTAGTGCATCGGGGATATATTCATATTCGATGCCATTCGAGAGCGCATAGCGCGAAATTGTACCATTGCTATACCAACTATACGCTTCACTTGTTCCGCGTGGGTCAGTGATACGGGCAATCTCGCCAATGACATTATACGAATACCCCGTTGTTTGCCCTAATGGGTTGGTTTGGCTAACAATACGTCCTAAAATATCGCGCCCATACAGAATTTCACGATCATCAGGTTGTGATATTGCCACAACATTATTCGATAAATCATAGGTAAAATCAGTTTGTAAGCCTGATGATTCAGTGATTTGTAGCAAATTATCAAAATCATCGTAGGTGTATTGCGTGACTGCACCTAAAGGATTGACCCATTCGATCAGGCGATTGGCTGCATCATAGCGATAAATTGTCGCATCGGTATCATCGCGGGCATCATCCACACTAATAAGATTCCCTGATTCATCATACGCATATTGTGTGATATGCCCTGCTGCATCAACCTCAGCAATTAATTGTTGGCGATTATCATAGGTAAATACGGTATTTGCGCCTAATTGATCTGTGATTTGCGTTATATTGCCATAACTATCATAAGTAATTTCTTGGCTTACCCCATCTTGTATCACTTGAATCGGACGACCTAGAATATCGTAATCATAGCTCAGGGTTTGCCCATTCGGAGAGATGATCGCTTGCAAATAGCCTGCTGAATTATAACGATAGTTTGTACGATCTTCGGCATCAATGCTCGTCGTTAGCATATGACCTGCGAGATCATAGCTCATGGTCGCACGCCGACCACTACTATCTAAAATTTCTGTCACATTCCCCAGCGCATCATAAGTCAGTGAATATCGAAAAGTGAGCGCTCCATTGCGGTCAAGGTCAATCACTTGGCGGATACGTCCCAAAGGATCATAGCTGACTTGCATCTGTTCATTGAGTGCATTACTTGTGGTATGGATAATACGATTCGCATCTTGGTCGAGTCTGACACTATACTGCGTCGTAATATCATCAGCATCCGTGACCGCAATTAAATTGTCAAGCACATCATATTGATAGGTGATTGTACGTTCGTTAGGCAATATTTGGCGGATAAGATTACCAAACGAATCATATTGATACGATGTCATGCGTCCTAGGCGATCAGTCCGTGAAATCATGCGATGATTCGCATCGTATTGATAATTTTCAGTGATGACAGGTGTTTCATAAGCGATGAGATTATCGGCATTATCATACTGATAGCGATAGACTACCTCACCGACCATGATTGACTCAATCAGACCACGATCCGCGCTCCATTGAAGGCTTGTGAGGGTATCGGTTTCATCTATGCTTGCCAACAAACGTCCAATACCATCATAGCGCAGTTGCCAGCGCTTGAGCGGTTCATTAAGCGTAATTTGTTCTTCTGTACCCAAGCGAATCAAGCGTGGATAGCCATAATCATCATAGGCATAATCTGTGATTTGTAACGCGCCCGATGCCCCAGTTTCAATCATTTGTCGCAATTGATTACGGGCATCATAGGTATACGACGTTGTTAAATATTGACGATTCGCCCCTGCACCTGATAGCGCTTGATTGGTTGCTATTAAGCGTGTTTGATCGTCATAATCATAGGTCATCCATGCCGTAATACTGGGGGCATCTACTTGGGTCAAGACGCGCTTGCCTATAGTCGGATCACCTGAATAAGTAAAATTATATGAGCCACTTTCGCCAAATAAGGGGTCAGTAAAACGGGTTAAATATCCAAAAGTATCGTATGTAAACCGTAAAATAGCGCGAGTGGGTTGCACAATTTCCGATAAAATACCTGTATCTTGCACATAGCGCCATTGATACACCCAATCGGAATCAGGCATGACCCATGTACTTAGACGATAATTATCATCATATGTCCAGATCATTTCACGGGTGACGATGGCATCATCCAAGCCCTGAATTTGCCATGTTTGTGTGGTGCGGTTGTTATTATAGGACAATGAATAGTGTTGCGATTGCTCGGCATTAGGGTAATCTGTGAAACCTGTGACTTGCCCTGAATCATTGTAGGCAATCGAGAGGGATTGTGCGATGGGGCTGTTAACGTCATCAAGGCGGACTAATAACCCTGCTTGATACTCATATGTTGCTTGATAATCTGCGCCTAAATAATCGACATTGATAAGCTGATTATCGGTATCATAATCGTAGCGCAGCACACGTCCTTGCACGCCTTGCACAGCGATAATACGAAAATCGGTATCCGTATAAACTGCTAAGCGTCGTCCATAACTTTCAGTGATGAAGAAGCCCCCTGCTGCATCCATTGCTTGGGCATAGCTGGGTGGCATTTCTGAAAATAGCAAGGCTTGCCCTAGTGCATTGCTGATACCTTGTAAGCGCCCTGCTGCATCAAAGGTCAGTTGTTGCCCATCGGCTTGATACGCTGTCCAATCCCCAATCAGTGAATCAGAATGATGAAGTGTCCATGACCGCAAACTCTGAGAACGAAATTGTGTCGGATTACTTGCATTTTGTGTAAAGCGATGACGGCTACCATCCGCTAAGATTAGCTCCACGACACCCAATGGCGCAGATTGCACATCTAATTCAATTTGATAACTGTGTCGCCATTGATTACCGAAATGTCCATATGTGGCATGGTTACGCATATATTCAGGGCTTTGATTGTTACTTGCCATGCTATTATATGTGCGCGACCAATCTAAAGCTAATGCAGAGCTTGGTACGATATAATCTTGCACTGTATAGTTAAAATTACCATTAATGCGATTAACAGGATTTAAGGCAAAATCCATATCCACATGCGGATGATAATCAGTGACAGTTGTGCCTAAATTATTGAAATTCCGATATGTTGGTGCTTCAATTGACATCGGGCTAATCATACGGGTTTCATCAGGCAAAATCGTGCGGACAGTATGATCTGTTTTATCAAATTGCAGCGCTTGTTGGTCAATTGTAACGCCTTCTAAATTCAGCAATTCATCGACATAACGCCGAGCATCATTGAAGGTAACGGCAACTGCACCACTTTGGATAGCAACTATTGATAATCCTGTGCTATCAATGGCAAGGTCAATTAATTGGTCATCATTATAAATCGTCTGCAAGTCAAAGTGGGTCGCATCAGCCTGAAAATAGCGCCCTGATGGTTCGTCACTTTGGAATTGCCAACCTGCATCATAGATTACTTGTAAATTATCATCCAGCAGTGTGAGTGTTTGCCAACCTATCATATCGGTTGATAAGGAAAATTCATCAACATCTAGCAGCAAGACAGGCTCGACATTAGGACCTTCGCCATTGATACCACCGCGCCGAGTCACGCGAATTGTATCACCATCTAATAGTAGGCGTTGCCCATCGAGTAATTGTATTTCTGTGAGGTTATCAAGGACAACGATGGTGGCGATGTTGTAAAAATCAGTGCTGATACTGATCCCTGATGTGAGCGTGAGCGTTATCAGCGAATTTTCCAGATTGAGATTGCTAATGCTGGTATCAGTGAAAACAATCGCACCTGTCACCGTTTGCAATGCGATGCCATCGTCCCGAATTGCAATTTGGTCAATTAAACGTGAGATCGTATTGGTATTATCGATGGTTAAATCACGCGCACCTGATATTAAAAATCGACTGGCTTGCACGGTATTATCAATCTGTGTGATTGTGACATCACCAAAGAGTGTCAAATTATCGAATGTTTCGCTATCACCCCTACCAAGAAAATAATCAGGGAATGGATTAGGGCTAATACGCGGTACATCTACTAATGCTGCTTCGAGATCAAATTGTTGCCCACGTTGTTGCAAGGCTAAGGTATATTCATTCTGGGTGATGCTACCGTTGGTTTGTGCATTCTCTTGAGACACATTTATCTGATAGCGTCCAGCAACAATGCCATCTCGGAAGGTCACTGTTTGAAGATGGTCGTCTGCGTTATCAAGGCTTGGTGGAACAATTGTGCCATCAGGGGCAATCAGTGTGATACGAGGGGTGAATATGCCAGCAATCCGACGAACTTGTACGGTAATAATATCTTGTTCAGCAGCATCAAATCCCCACTGATGCGCCATGTCATCAGGTGTCACAAAAATAGCGCTCACAAGATCACCATAAGCGAGGGTACGCTCGGTGCTATCTTGTGCGACAACAGGCATTAATCCCCCGACAATCAGCAGTAAGCCAAGATACCAGCGTAGTCGCTTCATGCTTATTCTGCCTCCTGAATGAATTTTGTGAATTGAACCTGTAATTGTGGCGATAATTGCAGCACATCGCCTTCATTGAGTTGACGTGTATTTTCCATCGGAACACCATTCAGCAGTATAGGATTATTGGTTAAGCGTATTATCCAAACAATGCCATTATCGCGCGTTTCAAAGCGAACATGCTCGCGCGAAATTTGATTATCATCAGCAATTAGAATATCACTCCCAAGTTGCCGTCCGAGCAATGAGACAGGGCTATGGATTTCATAAATTGTATTGGTTGCAGCATTCACTAAATCTGCAACATGCGTTGCACCTAACTGTGCAGCAAGTTCGCGCATGGTTGCTATTTCGGTTTGGTCGAGTCGTGTCGCAACATCGACAGGATTGATGGTACTATCACTCAAAGGCTTTAGATCCGTATCAGTTGATTGTAAGCCATCTGCATCACTATGAGATGAACGTCTGCCAATGCCTAATAATATCGCCATCATGGCAATGACAACGGCAATGGCAGCAGCACCACCCATCGTAATTAAGCTTATATTGGAAAATCCACCTTGAACAATAGGCGAATCGGGTTCTGGTATCGGTGTCGCAATCGGTGACGGGATTACTTCGGCAGTTGCCTCAATCGTCGGTGTGGTTGTCTGTAACTCATTCTCTGATTCTACGGGGTCAATAGATGTAAATTGTCCATTTGGGCGAATCGTCTCGGTGATGCTTGCGCCACTTTCAAGTTCGAGTGTGAGGATTGCGCTTTCAATGGGATTATCAAGCGCAAGTGTTAAAGCATAGACATCGGTATCAGCAGATGCCAACAGATCACCTAAGATGGTGGATGCTTGCAATAGTGCGACAAAGCGAACTTGCCCACCCTTTTGACGAACTTGTTCTGTAAATGCGCTTTCTTGCTGTTGCCCGATGACCAGCACATCAATTGGATGATTTGAATCTGCTACAGCATCACAATTGGGATAATCCACCTGCCCTGTTATGAGTGTCACGGTCAGCGCAGTATCCGCAAAACGAGGCAACCCTAAAACCGATTCGAGGGTATCAGTCAAACACACATCCTGAAAAGGCATCGCACGATAATCAGTGAGGAAGGCGCGAATATCATCACCATCATCAGTAGGGTCTAATTGACGCTGCTCATCACCAACAGTCATAATTCCCATGCGATTATTATCAATAAGTAGGTCTAGATTTTGCAAGATAGTATCACGAATAAGCGGATAACTATCCACCATCGAATCACCTGCATCTAAGATCAACCAATGCTCAATAGTGAGAGAATCTGGATTTATGGTGAGATTACGCGATTGATTATCGACTGCTAAAGAGGCACTTATAATGGGTTCTGATGATTGGACATGAAGCACGAGGTCATTATTCGTATCATAGCGTGTATCGAGAACCTGCGTTAGAGATTCATCTTGCGCGATGATTGCTCCGCCCCATAAAAGACACAGTATGAGTAAAATATAGTAATAGTTTTTTAACTTGATTCCCAAAATTGAGCCTTCTCGATTTTATCGTAAATCATGAACAATCTATTACTATGTATTATGCTTGATATAGCGTCATTTGACGACTATTTTAGCGGTTTTATAGGGGTATCATAGGGGTGAGGATGACTAAAGTGCCATCCTCATACTTTTTAGCCGCCGAAAAGTTTGATTATGCTATCTCTTAGACAGATTTACGGACGCTAGTTTTTCGTAGCTGGAAGACCACGATACCGATACTCGCAATTATCAATGCAAGCACCTGACGCGCTGACAATGCCTCACCCAAAAAGAGCCATGCTAAGACGGCGGTTTGTACGAGCATTGTATTGTTGATGATGCTTGATTCACTAGCAGAAAGTACCCGTAGCGTAATATTCCAGAGGGTGAAGGCAAGCGCGGTATGCACACTCGCTAGCCATAGAATAATCATCCAGCCTTGAACTGAAATCGTAGGAATACCTTCCAGCAGTAAGCCGACTGTGAGTAATAACGATGCACCAATCCCCATACTAACCACTGTCACGATAAAGGCATCCATTTCCAAACGACGATTAATCGCACGTCCGAGTAAGGAACTGATGGCATTGGCAAACATGGTCGCTACACCTATCAGCAATCCAATCGCAAGTGTTTGTGGCGTTGGGATAAAGTAAATTATCGTACCGAGGAGGAATAATGCTAGCCCTAAATATTGGCTGCGATTAGGAATTTCTTGCAAGAATAGCACCCCACCGATCATCACGACCACAGGCGTGAAATTTAGCAAGAGTGAAAAAGTCGCTGCTGGTAAGTAATCCAACGATAAGAAAACAAGTCCTTGCGTCGCTGTATAGAAAAATAAACCTAATAGCGTCAAGGATAATAGATTGCTTGGGTTGATTTGTTTTAGCTTTTGGCGACGGTCTTGCGAGGCGAGTGTGAATACGACTAAAATCAAGGCTGCGATACTGTAGCGTAAGCCTGCAAAGGTCAGGGGTGGAATATCATCTTGTAAGCCAAATTTGATGAGTACCCATGAAAACGACCAGATGATGGTCACGACAATTGCGAGCGCAATCGACTGCAAACGCGAAAGATTATTCATGATGGGATAAGCCTTTATCAATTAGGTAAGCGAAAAATTCACCAACCTACCCCCTCCAGGCTTTTATCCCTTCAAGGTGCGAATCAAGACTTAACTTGACCTTCTATCGCGCTCGGTCACAGACCCATATTTAACATATGGCGGAACCCTAGCGATCCTTCAGTTGACATACAAGCATACATTAACGGAGAATCGCTAGAATTACAAGTTAGGGTTAGTGACGGTAATGTATCGAAAACGGTTGAAATTCAAATCGGCTATTAGTTACACATTTTACATCCCGTTGGATGTCCCTACCATAAACGATTGTAGGGAAGCGCAATGGCACGTCCGAAAAAATCAACCAAAATAGTTACATTATCCTTAGTCACCAACTGCAACGAGTGCTTCGTCTGTTTCTGGAATTGGATTATTGAGATTTTGCAGATAATGACGCACCATCATGGCTGCGGTTGCGCCTTCACCTGCTGCGGATACAGCTTGCTTGGTACTGCCTTCACGCACATCCCCTGCTGCAAAGACCCCCTGCATCGAAGTCTCGAAGTTACTTTCAGTGGTGATGAAATTCCATTGATTACGCGCAATCGTTTCTGGCAAAAAGCCCGTATTGGGACTCAAGCCGATGAAAACGAAGATGCCATCTGGTGTCCAGCGCACAACCTCACCTGTTGCACGATCTTCAACCAACATGCCATCGAATTTTCCATCCTCATTGATGAGCAATTCTTGCACCGCATGGTTGAGGACAACCGTCATATTGGCTTGTTGAGCAACCTTATCTTGTAAGATTTTGCTCGCTTTACTTTCTGGCATATATTCGACAATCGTGACCGATTTAGCGAATTTATCAGCAAGGAACAAGCCTTCTTCAAAGCCACTATTGCCACCACCAACGACGACAATATCTTTATCCTTATAGAATGCGCCATCACAGGTTGCACAAAAATGAACATTTGAGCCAATGAGTTCATTTTCTCCTGCAACATTCAAGCGACGGTATTTGCTACCTGTTGATAAAATGACCGAGCGTGCCACGAAATTGCGTCCACTTTTGCCGATGACTGTCAGCGTATCATTTTCGCGGATAATATCATCAATGGCTTCACCTTGCACAATATCGACCCCAAAGCGCAAGGCTTGATCTTCCATGCGTTCGGCAAATTCTGTGCCTGTTACGCCAACTGGGAAACCGGGGAAATTATCCAATACTTGGGTGATGGCAACTTGTCCACCGAGACTAGACGCATCTACAATTAAGGTCGATAAGCCTTCACGCGCGGTATAAATGGCGGATGTTAAGCCAGCAGGACCTCCACCAACGATAACCACATCATAGATTTTGTGATCGTCAGCTTCGACAACCCCTGTTTGGGCAGCCATTTCAGCATTACTCGGTTCTACATGGATTGTACCATCAGGATAGATAATGGTTGGGATGCTACGGTTGCCATCATTAACTTTTTCGACATATGCAATCGCTTCATCATTATCGGTGATGTCAATCCATTCAAATGGCACATTATTTTCAGCGAAAAATGCTTTGGCACGGCGGCAATCAGGACACCATGTTGCACCATAGACGATCACTTTATCGTCTTTGCTAGGGTTAATCGCTTCTGCCATTTCAGCATTGCTGGGTTCAATTTGAACCATACCACTCGGATAGATGATGGTTGGGATGCGTCGCTGACCATTATTCAATTCCGTGATATAAGCGACGGCTTCATCATTATCGGTGATGTCAATGTAGTCATATTCGATATGATTCGCATCAAAAAATGCCTTAGAGCGAACACAATCGCCACACCAATCAGCCCCGTACATCAAAATTTTATCACTCATATCAAACCTTTTCTTTTTTGCTTTGCGAATATACATACTGGACGCACAAGGTAAAGCAATCTTTCGTCAACGACATATTTATTAAGAAAGTTGTAAGAAATGAGGGAGTAATCAGAGGATTCATTGTAGCGTAGAAAAGTGTGTACTTGGGCATCGCCAAAGCGTGAGAACTCATCCCAGAGGTAATTGGTCGGATTCTGTGAGCCAACTGCTTCTTGATAAACCCGATTGCCAAGATGATCGTATTCGTAATCAATCCGCATCGTATCGGGCAATTGTATCCGTGTCAGTTGATCTTGGGCATTGTATTCAAATCTAGTCGAATTGCCCTCTTGCACAGGAATAACGCCTGTATAAATCAATCATTTGGATAGTTTAATCTGTCTTCATCACTCATTTTTAGCAAAATTTTATGCTCATCTAACGCTGCTTCACACATTTCAAAAAATCTCGCTAATTGTTCAGAATCAGCTTCAACTTCACCATTGTAAATTTTTTGTATGGCAAATAATGAACCTCGTACAATATCTATATAATGAATGCCATAACCTTTTAACAATGCTAAGTTATGTTCAAGTTTTTCTACATGGTTATCCATAGAGATACCCTCACACTCCATATTATTACTTGTGCTCAACCTATACTTAACTTATAGACAGATTGCCAAACTGGAGAAGTAGACAGCACGACAACAACCTACAGATAGTCAAGTAATTTGTCTGCCAATTAACCAATACCCTTTGTCTAACCGACATTCAAGAAAATCTTCCATAATAAATTGTATTTTCCCATCATTTTGATCTATTCCTAGTATGTAATGAATAGGACCCCGCGATGTAAGAATATCAAAATATTCAAATACAACTGACTTAGCGACAATTAGCTCTTTATGTCCAGACACAGGTATTATAACCATATATTCATAATCTTTAATGACAGAAGAATTTATAAATTTTTCAACATCATCATCGTTTGATTTTTCAAGGTCTAATTTTTTAACATTGAAAATGTTAGACCAGTCCAAGAAATAGTTTAATTTCTTATGTGATTGAAGATAATGTTTGAAATCTACAAGTTCTTCTCTCTCAGTAGAATTAGTTAGCCGAACATCTTTCGAATCAATCAAATTTTGAATCATCTGCGGTATCTTTAGATTATTTGACATGTTCCAATCCTTTACTTATGATCCAGGTAAATGAGACAGTATTTCCCAATACATAGCCTCTGTACCACCTTCAACATTAATTGCACCGTAGAGCCAATTTGAACGTTTATTTCCACTTGTGCGATCCCACCAATTAATGTGCAGTCT
>JBAUIA010000016.1:0-11319 GCA_049680565.1 Phototrophicaceae bacterium | reverse complement strand
GTTTTGACCCCTGCATCAATCGCTTCGAGAGCCGCATTACGCACTAGTGGGGCAGGTATAAACAGCACGCTGGTATCAATCGCGCCGAGATTATCAACTGCTTGCCTTACTGTATCGAAGACAGGCAATCCTTCCGCGATCTGCCCCCCCTTACCCGGTGTCACACCAGCAACAACTTGCGTACCGTAATCGAGCATTAATCGAGTACGGAGTAAGCCTTCGCGCCCTGTCATGCCTTGAACAATTACGCGGTCATTCGGTTTTGCAATAATCGCCATCGCTAATCTAACCCTTCAATTGGTAAATGAACTTTTCCGCCACCTCTACCATGAAAATAACAGGTGACTTCACAGCCCAAACATTCTGTACAGCCACCTTTTTCTGCTGCAGTTTGACTAATATTGAGGACAGGTACATCATCTTTGAGTGATAAAATTTGCGGCGCACAAGCCGTGATACAGATTTTGCTCTCGCAATCACGACAAATCGCATGGTCAAGGGTGACAGTTCCCCCTGTAATGGTTTCAAAAGTATAGGGGTCTTGAGGAGCATATGCTTCGCGGATAGGGATATTTTGCACTGGCACATAGTTCTCGACTAAGTCTTGTAGGACATCTGTACAAAATTCGGGTGAGGCATCTCGTCCATAGGCTTTGACGGGTGCAGGAAATTCGCCATTAGCTTGTTCGAGTAAGTCAATCGCCTGTTCTTCCCCATTACCACCGATACGAATTACCGCAGGCACATTCAGTTGAGCATCCATAAAGGCTTTTACTAAGCCACGCGCCGAGTAAATCTGTTCTTGGCTAGCGACACCGCTTCCACCCGCATAATAAGCATCTATCCCATCTTGGCTGAGGATAATACGTGCTGCACGGTATACTTTACTAGCAGGTGGGTTACCACTGGTATCAACAAAATTCGCAATTTTGAAATTTGCATTGATGAGTGCATCCATATTCATCATACTACCGCCGCCACCTGCACCATGAAAGCCGATCACACCCTCATTTTTTTTGAAATCTTGTTCCATCTGGATAAAGTAAAATGTACCACGATAATCGCCTTTTTCGACTTCCCAAGCGATTTTCTCAAGTTCAGTAGGCGGACGATCAAATTCACGCGCCATTTCAATCCCCAGATCACCATGCCGAAAAACAGCATAATCATCGACAGTGAGACGCGCATCTAACGCCATCAAATCACCTGAAGTCGTTATCACAAGCGGATTAATTTCAGCCGAACGCACTTCGTATTGACGCGCTAAATTATAAAATTTCAGCATGACGCTGGCTAATTTGTTCAGCCATTTGCGATCAACACCCGCTTGGAGAATAATGTTACGGGCTTGATAATCTTGTAAGCCTGTCTGAATATCAATGGTATGGTGTGCAATGCTATTAGGATGTTGCAGAGCAATATCCTCAATACCACTGCCTCCGACAGAACTAAAGATCAGCACTGGCGCTCGAACTTTATCATCGAGGGTCATCCCGATATACATCTCTTGCTGAATACTGATCTGTTCCTCAATTAGTAATTCTTCAATGATGAAATTACCAACTTTACGTCCTAGTAACTCATTAGCTATCAATTTCGCTTCATCAGGTGTTTGGGCAAATTGAATCAAGCCCTGTGCTGCACGGCTCGTTGTCCAAACCTGTGCCTTAATGACCACAGACCCTAATTCTTTGGCAACCTCAAGCGCGAATTCAGCATCCGTGACCAATTGTGATTTAGGTATCTTGATACCAGCTTGCTTGAGCAAGGCTTTACTTTGATATTCGTGTAACTTAGCCATGATTACCATCTTCTGAAATTGCTGAAACACTCACAGAATTAAATTTTGTATGACTACCATGCCATGTACATAAACCAATTTGCCCACTTAAATAAGGACTGTTATCTTCAAAAGTGAGTTCGGATTGATTCGTGTCATCGTCAATTGTGGCATGAATATGACTGCCCTTAACGACAACATCAATCTGATATGTTTTATCTGTTTGCCAGTCAAAATTAGTACTAGCGACAGGTGTATAGCCACAATCATTGCGATAAAGCGTAAATTGATTATCAGGAGCGAGGCAGATTGCATAACTTCGATTTGCTCCGCCCACACGAAGCAACGCACCATGATGTTCCCCAATGAGAGGCATTAATTCGACAGTCATTTGGTAGTCTTGCCATGTAGGAGCGCCTATATAACTTTCACACAAGCCAACACCGCTACCATGATAAGCGCCATTGTCGATGCGCCAATAACCGCGTAATCGTGTCCATTGGGTAATGCCACCTGATTCAGCATAGTCATTAGCAAAAGTTGTTTTCCATTTGGGCAATTCATCCCAATCAAGTGATTTCAGATAAAATGCGCCAACTGTCCATAATGCCCCTGTATTACGCAGCAAAACACCGACTTCATTGATGCAAGCATCAGTTAATTCGGGCAATGTAAAGGCTAGCGTATGCCATTGTCCGGGAATGAGTTCTGTGCCTTGTGCTTGATGGCGTTGTTCTGAATGTTCATCATAAGCATAAAGTGCGGCTTGAATAGTTTCAGGTGCATCTTCAGGAATATAAACCTCAGCAGTTATGGTTTGTCCACCAGAAATAAGAGGCGTGAAGGTCGCGCCATAATAATTACTACTTAATTCAGACGGATGATAATAGGTACGTGTCCCTATTTGGATTTCGCCTTTTTTGTTCAACTTGCGAATGCTCGTTTGTAAGGTCGCAACATTATCAATGACACGCTGTGCTTGGTGAATAGGTCTACCTTTTTCACCACTTGCAAGAAAGTTACAGGTCGACCCGGAATAATTGAAGTGATAACGAGGACGAGTTTCGATTGTGTCCCCTTGTAAAGCATGTCCTAAGCGTACAAATAAATCCGCACATTGAGGAATTGTCAGAATATTGCGTGTGCCAATGACATTTGCTGCAATGAGTAAGTCATTCATAGGGTCACGCCAAGATATGTCAATATTAGACACACCAACAGCTACGCCCATAATTGCACCAACATTGCCGACATTACAATCGGTATCCCAACCAGCCATATTTGCAATTTGGATACTACGACTGAAATCCCCCGCACCATAGAGCATCGCTAGTGCGATCACGCCAGCATTTGGGATAATATGGACAACACCTCCATATTTATCATATCCAAAATTTGCTTTTAGATAAGCATACCCAGCGTGCCAATCATCAGGATTTTGATGATGGTAATTAATCATGGCATTGATAACACGCGCAAAGTCACTATTCGCAGGGATTTGCTCTAAGCCTATGTTTAATAATTTTAGAGGGTCTTTTTCAGAAAATGCCATACTAACCATCGCAGCAATGAAGCGTCCACCGTAGATACCGTTGCCATCATGCGAAACAGAAGCAGCTTTTTCAGCGAGGTCTGCCGCAAGTTGTGGCTGATTGGGTACAACTAATCCCCAAATATCACTAAAGATTTGCCCACCAATTTGTTCTGCAAGGGTTGTACCATTCATAGCAATTGAACCCGACATGGGTGCAGCGATGCCAGCTTGCATATTACGATAAGCAGTATGCTCGGTAGAAATACCGTAGCCTCCCCACCATAATGTACCTTGTTCATCGCCTAAATAATTAAGCCATGTTTGCCCCATTGCTTCGGCACTAACATCAAATGTTGCGCCATAATCTTCAAGCACACGGATTAAAACCATTGGCAATGCGGTATCATCATCTGGTTTGAAAATTTTGCCAATATCTTCTCTGAGATATGTCTTTAACTCGCCTAAATTGTCACGAATTTCTTCATATGTCCAGTTTTCTAGTGGCGCACCAAAACGCACACCAATACACTTGCCGAGCCAGCCAGCGTACACGCGCTCATCATAATCCTGCGGAATCATGTATCATCCTTTGAAGTTTATTAAAGGGAATTGGGATGCAAGCAATGTTGCATCCCAAAGATATAACTTATTTACTTAGTTACCATAATTGTCATCGAGACAAGCTTGCGCTGTTACTGCACCATCAGCTAACAAACCAGATATATCACGTTGTCCACTTTCAATCCAGAGGACACGCGCATCGCCTAATGGACCGGCAACACAATCCCAGAAGTATTGGCTACGGAGATAGTTTGGAACACGTTCTGAGTTGAGCAATTGATTATAAGAAACGCTACGAATAGGATCGGTATCCCAACCGAGTTCTTCCCAAACTTCTGGGCTATTCGGTGTCCATACACCTGCTTCAGCAGCAATCAGTTGTGCTTCAGGACCACTCAACCATTCGATGAGTTCCCATGCTTCATCTTTATCGTCGCTACCATTCCACATGTAGTACATATAGGAATCTGTCCAAGGAATAACTTCTGTTTCTTCGTTATAACGTGGTGGCGCAACAACTGACCAATTGAAATCAGCTTGCTCAGTGATTGCAGCTAATTCCCAATCAGAGATAGATTGCATTGCAACATTACCTGATAAGAATACGAGTTCGCCAAATTGGTCTTGAAGTTCAGCAGGGGCTGTTACTTGGTCTTCTGTGACCAATTCCAAACACCATGTTAATGATTCTAAAGTTTCAGGTGAATCCATATACCCTAAGACATCCCGTCCATCAGGGCTGGTCAATTCTGAACCAAGGTTGAAGGAGAATGGAGACCATAACATACAACCATCACCACCTACAATCGCACCAACACCATAAACATCTTCATCACGATTGGTCAACTGATTAGCGATTGCGCGATAATCAGCAATTGTCCAACCATCTTCTGGGTAGGCAACGCCTGCTGCATCAAATAAATCTTGGTTGTAGGCAATAAATCCCGAAACTGTATCACGTGGGACAGCATAGGTGCGTCCATCGTACATACCACGATTGATACCACTTGGGAAATAATTATTTGCCACACCAGATGCCTCTATATATGGTGTTAAGTCTTCCAAGAATCCTTGATTTGCTGTGTCAGGAGCAAATGTATGATAAAAGACATCAGGACCTTCGCCAGCAGCTATCGCAGTGACAACACGGGTAGCAAAGCCACGACTTGGATACAATGAAAGTGCAACCTGAATATTCGGATGACTTGCTTCAAAGGTACGTGCTAAAGTGAAGTGCATATCGCGTGTGGAGGCTGTATCACGACCCCGTTCAGTTGCCCACCAAGTAATCGTCACAACGTCATCTTGTGCATTGATTGCTAATACGGGTAGTAACAATACGGCTATAAAAATGGATAGTAACATTCTTTTTTGCATTTTAAACTCCTATTTAATTAAAAATATATCATTGACGGAAATAGATAGCGTTACCCTTTTAATCCTTCTATAGAGATACCTCCTATCAACTGACGTTGAGCAATGAAAAATAGAATAAGGGGCGGAATCGTCGCCAAAAGTGACCCTGCCATAAGCAAGTTCCAATTGGTCTCACGCGCACCTTGGAAAAAACTCAGTCCAAGCGACACCGTAAACAAATTCGGGTCATTGAGGTAAATAAGTGGTTGTAAGAAATCATTCCATGTTCCCACGAATGTGAACACAACAACCAATACCAAAGCTGGACGAGAAAGCGGCAAGATGATCCGCCAGAAAACATCGAAGCGACTTGCGCCATCGATATAAGCAGCTTCATCCAAATCAAATGGAATGCTCATCATATATTGCCGCACGAGGAATATTAAAAATGGGCTACCTGTAAATGCAGGTAGTATGAGGGGTAAGTAAGTATTTACCCATCCGAGTTTTGCGAAAAGAATAAATCTAGGAATTAGTGTGACATGATAGGGAATCATCAAGGTTGACAACATAATTAAGAAAAGGAAACTACGTCCCGGAAAGCGCAGACGTGCAAACCCGTATGCTATCAAAGATACCGAAATAACTTCGCCAATAACATTCATCACAACTAAAAATATCGTGTTTAACAAAAATCTTGCAAAGGGGACTTCCCTAAAGACTTCTGGAAAATTATCTATCTCTACAGGGTTTGGAATCCATGTAGGTGGAATCTCAAACATTTGGTCAGCACCTTTGAGTGCAGTCGATAGCATCCAATAAAGTGGTAATATGAAGACTGCCGCGACAATAATCAGCAAGATATAGCCGAAAATCATACTCAAATTGTCTCGATTCAAAATCGAGTTTTGGGCATCAGGTGTTTTCTTTTTTTGATAAGGTAGATCGAGTTGTTGAGTCATAATTTACCTATTGTTATCTCTATCAGTTTCGTAATAAACCCAATAGCTTGAACTGCGTAGCACAATCACAGTGATAACTAAGATGAAAAGCGTCATAATCCATGCAAGTGCCGAAGCATAGCCCATACGTAAAGAAACAAAACCACGATTGTAGATATAAAGCATGTAGAATAAACCCGATTGTAGTGGACCGCCTGTCTCGCCTGCGGCAATAAATGCAGGTGTAAAGGTCTGGAAAACACCAATTAAACCCAATACAAATTGGAAGAAAATCGTTGGGGTTAGCATCGGCAGAGTTATGCGGAAGAAACGCTGAAAAGCATTTGCTCCATCAACTCGTGCAGCTTCATATAAGACTTCAGGAATATTCTGCAAACCTGCCAGATAGATAATGGCACTCCCACCAATACCCCATAATGCTATTAGGATTAAACTCGGCAAGACATACTGCGGATTCCCTAGCCAATTTGGTCCTTCGACACCGACTCCACCCAGCAGGGTATTGATTACCCCATAGCGTTGATTGAGCATCCACACCCAAACGAGTGCTGCTGCAACTTGAGGTACAACCGAGGGCATGTAAAACAGCGTACGGAAAACACCAATTCCTTTGAGTTTTAGATTCATCAAAACAGCTAAACCAATGCCACAGATCACTTCTAAGGGCAAGTAGAGAACCGAATATTTCAGAGTTACCCAAACCGCTTTTTGAAAACGGGGATCTGCCGTGAAGATAGTGTGGTAATTATCCCAGCCAACCCAGATCGGATCACCGACGATGTTCCAGCGTGTAAAACTGAGGACAAGTGACGCAATAATAGGTCCTAAGAAAAAGACGAGAAAACCCACTATCCAAGGTAAAATAAATAAATACCCAGTTAATGCCTCTTGACGACGACCTGTTGATAGCTCGCGCCATGTTTTTAAGATTGGCAAGCCTAACATATTGATAAATCTTTCTTTTAATAATTTTTAGGACAGCAAATTGTGACATCTAAGATACTGCCAGAATATATAGCTTGATTATTGACTTAGAATGTTATTTCGATTGAGTAAGACAACTTGTTTAGCAAGGTCAACAATGTCCAAACGAGATGCAAAATGTAAGCAAACACCTGCTGGCTGACGTACCTTTTCGACCCAATCGCTCGGAATAACAGCTTGACCATGAATTGCGCCCGAAAGCGCTCCGACAACAGCACTAATCGTATCAGCATCACGTCCAAAATTTCCTGCCCAGAACATCCCTTTGCGGAAATCGCCGTTGGTCAATTTGAAGATACTATAGGCTTGTGGAATTGCTTCGGCAGCAATGGAGTGAACAGGTGTCCAGAATTGTGTATGCAAATCTTCCCATGCACTTTCAATGCTACCTGCACGATCACAAATATCCAATGCGCGTGCCATTGAACGACCCAGCCAACTATCGTCAGGGATGGTATCTAAGCCAGCTTGGATAATATCCTCAACAGAGTTATTGACCATTGCAACCGCTATACTTGCTGCAACAGCTTGTGCTGCCCATATACCATCTTTTGCATGGCTAATTTCTGATTCGATTTTAGCGAGTTCGATAGCTTTTTGAGGATCACCAGCGCACATCACACCAATCGGTGCGATCCGCATTGCCGCCCCATCATCATTATTCTGAACATTATCCATCCCCGATAGGGGTGGTAACATGCCACGTTCAAGATTAGCAACTGCACCATACAAAGGCTTACCACCTCGTTCAGCAACGCCTCCCTCGCTAATGATATATTTATGCCACGAGGCAACAAGATGCTCACTGGTCAGGTCACCCTGACAATCTAGCAAGGTTTGTGCGGTGAGAACAGCAAACTCGGTATCATCAGTGCTGCGTGCGCCTTCAAATAAATTGGTGATAATACCGTAGCGTTGACGATAACTATCGTTGCGTCCAATATCGCCAAACGCATCGCCGACTGCAAGTCCAATTAGGCAACCGATGGCTTTATCTTCTAATTGTGATGTCATCTAAAGTATCCTATATTTAATAAATAAATTTTGTCTATTGATACAAATGAGAACGTTCTCATTTTGATGCAAAAAAAGTTATCGTAATGCTTGTCTCTTATTTTTAACTTTGCTTTGGCATCTTTACACGCGGTTGTGCGGTGGATGCCCTTACGATCAATTCACAATTCATTTTCAACTTCTTAGTTGGTATATTTGACCCATGTTCAATACAATTAAGCAAAATTTGTGCTGCATTCACACCTATTTCATATTTAGGCTTGGAAATCGTTGTTAATTCAGGTGATGTCACAGTCGATGCGTTTATATCATCCATGCCAATAATTGAAATATCTTCTGGTACACGCCACGACATCATATTTGCTGCCTTTAGTGCGCCGATGGCAATGCTATCATTTGCAGTAAATA
The DNA here is from genome assembly GCA_049680565.1 of Phototrophicaceae bacterium. Taxonomy (GTDB): domain Bacteria; phylum Chloroflexota; class Anaerolineae; order Aggregatilineales; family Phototrophicaceae; genus JAUZRW01. The sequence continues at coordinate 2,720 of JBAUIA010000016.1, read as the reverse complement.
CGGCTGTTGGCGGATTTTTGAGCTTTAGTAATTTTTGCATTGCGGAATATCCAGCCTGCCGTGTGAAATCGCCTTCAATCACTAAATCTGAGTCTATTGGTAGTTTGTAATGTGCATGGAACGCGACATAACTTTCATCTCGGATAGAATATCGTCGGCTTAAACCAGAAATTAAGGCAATCCGTCGATGTCCCAGTTCATACAAATGCTGCATTGCTTTCTCTGCTCCACCTGCGGTATCGCTCCCAACACTATTAACTTTGGGATAACGTTCACTCACACCGAGCAGAACAATTGGAATATGGAGCTTCTCTAGTTCTATGATAGGTGTATCCACAACATTGATAATTAAACCATCAAAGCGGTTTCGACGTACCATGTTTAGCATACTTTGTTCACGATCAGATTTCCAATCGGTGTTTACAATAACCGTTGTATAACCTTCTGCTTCCGTCGTATCCTGTACCCCGCGTGCGACTTCGGGCCAAAAGGGATTGGTAATATCAGGTATCGACAAAGCTATCACAAAAGTACGGTCTGTTCTTAAACTACCTGCAATCGCATTGCGGACATAACCTAATTGTTCCGCCGCAACACTAACACGTTCACGAGTCGTTTCTTTGACTAACTCTTGTTGTCCATTCAAAACACGTGCCGCCGTTGCTTTTGACACACCTGCTAGTTTAGCAACATCTATAATGGTTGGCCCACGTGCCACTGGCATCTACTCCTAATGAGAACGTTCTCATTTAAGAGTAAGTCTTTTTACTAACTTTGTCAACAAATTTGAGACGATCGGGTGCATTTCAATAATTTGGCAGAATGATTTAAAGTGAGGTGACATAGAGAAAGAGTCGCCTAATGCCAAACAAAAAAGATGAGTTAAAAGCCAAATTACTAGCCGAAGCTGAAGCGTCAATCGAAAAAATGTTGTCCGATGAGCGTCTAAGTGACGAAATGACGATCACAGAAATAGAAGATGTCATCGGTGACTTAGAGGCAGACTTTCGTAAGCGGGTACTCAATGAAGTCATGGGTGAACAAGAAACCAATCTGGCAAGTTGTCCTGATTGCGGTGGAAAATTACGAAACAAAGGTAAGCAGGCGAAACGGCTAGTGACCTTACGGGGAGAAGTCGATGTAAAGCGAAATTACTACCAATGTGAGGCATGTGGCAAGGGGATTTTTCCCCCTCGATAAGCAACTCGGATTAGAACGAAGTGGATTTACGCCTGCGTTTGCGAAACGAATGGTGTGGTTAAGTGGCTTACTACCGTTTGAACAAAGTGTGGCAGTAATGGAGCGTATTGGCGACCATTTTGTTTCTGTGAGTACCACATGGCGCATGGTGCAATTCTACGGTGAGCAACTGCAAAAAGTAATTGACTATGAAGAGACACAAGTGAGTGTGGAACGGATTCAATTACCCAATGCTAAGCACGACCATGACCAGCGCAAAGGGATTTCGATGGATAGTGGGATGGTCAATATTCGTGATGAGGGTTGGCGAGAGATGAAGGTTGGAACGGTCTTTGATGTCGATTCACGCCTTGAACGGAATCCTCAGACGGGTGAGTTAGACGAGATGGCGCATGGTGTCAATGTTCATTACACCGCGACATTAGGGTCAAAAGATGAGTTCATCCCAACTTTTTGGGCGTTAGCAGTACGACATCATTTACCCACCGCTCGTAACCGCAGTGTGGTGGCAGATGGGGCGTTATAGATTTGGGATGTCGTAGAAGATATTTGCCCTGATGGACAACAAGTGGTGGACTGGTATCACGCAGTTGAGCATCTGCACAAAGTAGCTGTTGCCCTCTATCCCCACGAGCAGGATGCCCACAAACGCCAGCGATGGTTTAAAACCTACAAACACCACCTCTATATGGGCAATATTGATACAATTATTTCTGTTTTACACAAACGAGAGGTCTCTCAATTTGCCACTTATTTTGAGCGTCACAAACGACGGATCCAATATCTTGAATTTCGAGAAGATGGCTTGCCCATTGGCTCTGGGACTGTTGAGAGTGGGGTCAAGCAGTTTAAACAACGTCTTGCTGGAACTGGCATGAGATGGCATCGTGACAATGCCAAGCGCATGATTATTTTGCGCTCGGCTATCTTGGGGCATGATTTTGATGAGTTATGGGCAAAAATTGCTTAATTGCCAAAAACCTGAAATGCACCCGAGACCACCGGGTGCATTTCAATTTAGGGGCTTAGAGATAAAATAAGAAACAAAAGAGAATAGGATGCAGTGGTGATGTCGAAACGAAAAGAGGAATTGGAAGCCAAATTGATGGCAAAAGCCCAAGAAGGATGTGTTGATTCATTGTACGTTCGCCTTTTCATCACTCTCATTTGGAGTGGCATTCAAGTTTGATATACTATCTTTGACCATTCCCATTCTCTCTGCTCTCGCTCAGGTCCTAGGTACGCCTCTCCCATCTAATCCCTCAACTTGAGCAGTTGCAAGATAAAAGTAGATGCTGAGGGCAATCGCAGCGAACGCGACGACTAAAATTGCTGTGCCCAACAGGCTTGCATAGCCACAAAGTAAACTACACACCACCTCAAGGTGGTGGCATTATAAGGGCGAGTGAAACTCACCTTCATTCGCTCTCATCAACACTAAAATTGTCATCTTCGCCATTGGGTTTGTCATCATGGGACTCAATATATTGACGAATTATCTCATCAGTGACATTGCCTGT
>JBAUIA010000015.1:0-25252 GCA_049680565.1 Phototrophicaceae bacterium | reverse complement strand
GTGGCATTTTATCATGCCACCACGCTAGCATCGTTATTGGCAACTTTGCGGGAATGGCTCATCAGGATTTGGGGCTAAAAAGTCAATAGTAATGGTCACGGTGTCATCGTTGACCAGAATACTCAATAATTCGCCGAGAGTATTGCGTGCATCGGTTTCGGCATCCAGCAAAATACCTTCTTCGATGGCAGTATCACGATAATAAACCAAGGCACGTTGGCGTAATTCATCTTCTAGGTTGTCCATAGGGTCGGCAAAGAAACCTGTACTACGGCGCACCACATACGATTGGCTCTCATCAAGGAAGCATGATTGCAATTCAGGCGCAGGGAGTGTAATCGTCATGATGCGCGTTAGCTCATCATAGACAATGCTTTCGGCGGTGATGTCACCCACATCAATGCCTGCTTCAATTGTACCGACGACAACCATCACGGCACTATCGCCATAGAGTGCCGATAACCATTGTGGCATATCAACGACACCTGCGGTTACATCTGCATAATTATAACGAGTGGTCGTCAATTCTGATAAAAGTTGCACACGCTCAATTGTCGGGATGTAAACATCATCAGGGATGAACGGTTGCGCGGAATCACCAAAACTCACATTGACAGACGGCAAGTTAAAAAATGAGGTAAAGTTACCCAAAACGAGGTCTGTTCCAAGATAGAGTGTTCCAGCAATCAAGCCCACCATCAATAAGCCACAGCCCATCATACTGCCACAACTCCATAAGCAATTAGCGTTACTGCGTTCAGGGATAGGTGCTTGCGAGCTTTGCTCAATCGGCACTTCAATTTCAATATAATCAGATTGGGCTTGGTTCACAGGGCGATAATCTGTGCCAAGTTCAGGAGGTAAGGGTGGTTGGTTGCTCATAGCGATTTGTCCTATGTGTGTTTGTATCCATATTTACGCACGTTTTTACAATAATGTTGTGTTGACTATATCCATTATAGTTGAGTATCCGTTATAAATACGACATAATTATCGGAAATTCGCCTAGTTCTGATAAGAAGATACCTCATGGCAACTAAAGTTTACGATTTTGAAACACGACATGACCGCAGTAACACCTATTCTGTTAAGTGGACTTCACGTAAAAATGACCAAGGCATATTAGTTCCTGTTAATGACGATACTATTCCTCTATGGGTCGCTGAGATGGAATTTCCTAATCCACCTGAAATCCGCGAGGCGATGAAACGCCGTATCGATCATGGTTTTTTTGGCTACACATTTGGCTACGACTCTTTAAAAAATGTTATTGCTGACCGTATGAAAACGCTCTACGGCTGGGATGTAAAACCTGAGTGGATTCTATTTAATCCGGGGATGGTCTTATTTGTTAGCAACATCACCCAAGCACTCACCACTCAAGGTGCAGGTATCATCATGAATACGCCACTTTATGGTCCGCTTTTAACACGCCCAAAACAATATCAGCGCTTTGCTCAGACTGTACCAATGGTGCGCGTTGCGGATGATGCAAATACCTTTCATTATGAAATAGATTTTGAAGCATTTGAGACTAGCATCACAGCAGAAACTGAAATGTACTATCTGTGTAATCCTCATAATCCTGTTGGGAAATCTTTTACCGCAGATGAACTCAAACGCTTAGGAGATATTTGCGTCAAACACGATATTTTGATTGTATCTGATGATATTCATTCAGATTTGATCTTAGGGGATGCAAGCTATACACCGATTGCGTCTTTATCCAAAGAGATTGAACAAAATAGTATTGTGCTGTTGGCAGGGACGAAAACGTTTAATATGGCTGGCATTGCGTGTTCTGTTGCGATTATCCCAAATGATGACATGCGTGCAAAAGTTGATAAATTCTCTAGTGGGTCAGGGTCACACGCAGATTTGCTATCCTATGATGCGCTCTTAGCTGGCTATACAGAATGTGGTGAATGGTTACAACAAGTGCGTGCTTATTTGACAGCAAATCGAGATTTTACAGTCAACTTCATTCGTGAGCATTTACCAATGGTTCAAATGACTGTCCCTGATGGTACATATATGACATGGGTTGATTTTAGTGATGTGAATTACCCTGAAAAATATCAATCTGTGACAGAATTTTTGGCGATTGAAGCCAATGTTGCATATTCACCGGGGAGTTTCTTTGGAGATGGTTTAGATAATTATGTGCGTTTAAATTTCGCATGTCCGAGACCATTATTACAAGAAGCACTCGAAAGAACACGGGATGCAATCAACGATTTATCACATTAGAACCAATCCCATGCAGCGAGTGCAGCAATACGCGGTGGGAATAAGCTCTCTAATAGATGAATATGGGTATGTGATAAATGCTGGCGCACAGCGAGTGCTTCTGGGCGGAGTGACCCAAATACGATTTGCATAAAATCGCGTAAGGCAAGATGGCAGTGGGTATCCGCTTGATGTTGTATGCCAATATCCACGCCATCAGGCGCAATTGTCAGCATTAAATCTGACGCATCAAATTGTGGGTTATTCATTTGCGCTTGAGCGACAATTTCTGGTAAGAGTTCATGCAATAATGCGTTTGAATCAATCACACGCGCCAACCAACCTCCTGATGGGTCGTAACTGGCACTGAGAGTGATCGGCAACATTTGTTGGGCATAGGGGATAATCACATCATCAGGAGGAACAGACCAGCTTAATGTATCGTATCCACCTGCTAGCCAGCGTCGCCCACTATAGGCTAAAGCACTCGTAATCGCAGCAGGTGAATTAGCAACCACTTCATTTCGCTCTGAAAAGTCATCCGCAAGATGCCAGATATAGCCTTCTATTTGCTTTGCTTTATTCAGCATTACAATAGCCTCACCGCGTCCGAGTTCCATACGCCAACGCCACAAAGCAGTCGAGCGCTCGGCAGTGACGCGCAAGCCCCAATGACGATCATAAAGTTGACGCATCATGGGTAAATCAGCAGGTGTTGCCACGCGCAATTGCAAGGGTTGTTTGAGTTTAGCAGCAAGCGCTGTCGAGGCTTGTAAGGTATATTTTGCCCAGACAGGGCTAAACCCAAATTGCTGAAAATAATCAGGTAAGCTACTATTCACAATAACAAGGTGTGCGCCTTGTTCCGCAGCATATGTCAGTGTGTCTTTGATAATAGCGCGAGCATATCCTCGATGCTGATAGCTTGGGTGTGTACAAACTATGCCAATCCCAATGACATGCAAATCAGCACGTCCATAGCGTAAAGAAAAATCAATGATATGTGCCAGCGATAAAATTTGATTTTTATGAACGACACCTCGGTAACAATGTTGCGTGCTGCGTGGACGAGAGGGTAAATCTTTGGCATAGCGATCATAGATACTTTGATAGTGATCCCGATTTCCTGCTGATAAAACCTCCGCAACCAGACTGGCAGCATGTCCGATTTCATCTGCTTGGATAGGGCGTACAACGATTGCAGACATGCGTTAGCGCAACTGAGACTGCACGATATTTAGCATCGTATGGGCTTCGGTCAAGTTAGGCATTATGCGCGTCACTTGGATGAGATAAAAAATTGGGCTAAATAACTTCACAGATTGGCTATCTTCCGCGACGACTTGCAAATAATATTCATGTGATTGTTGATAGTCATGCTGTAGAAGATGCCAAATTGCCAAAAATCGCTTTTTCTGACTCTCATCTGTGATGTTTAGAGCGCTATCATAGGCGATTTGATAAGTATTATTTGCAGTAGTTGTATCCCCAAGTAGTTGCTGAACAACCCCACGCCACATTGTGCAATATGCAATGGAGATCATATCATCGCCATCTAGGGCTTCACTTTGATTAAGGTCATCTATTGCGCCATCATAATCAGCGATATTCAAACGGACTAAGCCACGCCAATAATAACAAAGGGTGTTATCAGGTTGGAGTTCAACACAGCGATCAAAATCCGATAAGGCACGATCATATTGTTGTAAGCGATGATATGCAAACCCACGAATTTCGTAATAATTTTTATTCATGGGGTCTAGCGTAGTGGCTACCGAATAATCTGCAATAGCATCAAGATATTGTTCGCTTTCAAAATAGGCTTGAGCGCGTAAATAATGATGTCGGGCATCATTCGGTATCAATTTAATGGTGTGTGTAAAATCAGCAATCGCATTATCAAAATCACGTAATTGGGTGTAATTAACACCGCGTGATTGATAATTATAGGCATCTAAGGGATTGCATTCAATCGCACGCGATAAATCATCAATTGCGAGTTGATAATCACCTAAATCTTGATAAATACGTCCACGCCAAAAATAATGGGTATCAGTATTCGCATCCAGCAAAATCGCTTGATCGAGACATTCTAAGGCATCGCCGTAGTGTCCGAGGTTGCGATGTGCGAGCGCCATTCCAAGATAAATATCAGCATTATCAGCAGTGAGTTGACTTGCCAATTGATAATCTTGCAAGGCTTCTTCGTAGCGCCCGAGATTACGATAAATGACACCGCGCGAGTTATAAGTAGCAGCATCATCAGGATAGATATCAACTAACTGTGTGATGCTTGCGAGTGCTTTTTCGTAATGTCCAAGGATATTATAGATGAGTGTTTTACCGACATACGCATCGGCATAGGTATGGTCTAAGGCAATAACACGGTCATAATCTTGCAGCGCGTCTTCATAATTGCCAATTGAGCGTAAAATAATGGCGCGTGTATTGAAAATGCGTGCATTTTGTGGTTCAAGTTGTAAAGCAAGTGTGAGGTCAATTAAGGCTTCTGATGCTTGCGACGCACTGTGATACGCTAAACTACGTCCAATATAAAAATCAGCATCTTGCCCCAGCTTAATCGCTTGATTATAACTCTGAATGGCTGCCTCATAATCACCCAGTTGGCGCAGAATGATACCTTGTAAATTATAGTTGAAGGCATCTTCTGGCTGGAGTTCAATCGCACGTTGTACATCTTGTAAAGCAGCCTCATAATCATCAACTTCATTGAGTAAGCGTGCGCGACTATAAAAATAATCACCACAGCGATCATTAAGAGCAATCGCACGATCAAATTGACCGAGCGCATTATTCATATCATTCAAGGCGGCATACGATAAACCGATTCCTATATAGTAATTGGCTTCATTCGGTTCAATTTCAAGGGCACGCTGATAATCAGCAATTGCAAGTTCGTATTGTTCGAGGTGACGGCGAATAATCCCTCGTAAATTGTAATTTGCAGCATCATTAGGTTGTAGTTCAATCGCACGCGACAAATCCGCATCGGCATCATTCAGCAAGCCTAATGCGTGAAAGGTCTGGGCGCGTAGGTAATAATTATCGCCATCATCAGGGTTATGTTGTAAAGCTGCTCCAAAATCTTGGACGGCTGTTTCGTAATCGCCTAATGTGCGATAGACCATGCCACGCCATGTATAGTAATGTGAGGTATTCGGCTGGAGTTGAATCGCTTGGCTAAAATCAGCGAGGGCATCAGCAAATTTATCATAGACAAAATAAGCGCGTCCACGCCAATGATGATAAATGGCATCATTGGGTTTCAGGTGAATTGCTTTAGTAAAGGCTTTAATGGCTTCGTCTTTGCGTCCTAGTGCATAGAGCGCACGCCCTTTCCAGAAAATGCTCTCTGCATTATCAGCTTGTTGCTGATGAACATGCTCAAAATCATACAAGGCACGCTGGTAGTCACCAATAATATGATAGGCTTGTCCGCGCCGATTGTAATGCTCTAAATTGTTTGGATTGAGGGAAATTGCATGGCTAAAAGCTGTAATTGCCCCTTGGAAATTTTGTGCAATGAAACACTCTTTTCCAGCATTTTCAAAATATCTCAGTAAGCGTTGGTGATAGGCTGTATAAATGCTGCTATCGGTATCCCACGCTTCAAGTAAAAAGTTTCGCACAGCAGGGTCATAATTTGCTTGATTTGATTTTAATTGGATAAAGGGGAGGCGTACAATTGCTCGGTATAAATGTGTATTCTTCTGGTTATCACCTGAATTATCTCGCAGAATCCCAATAATTTTAGGATTAATATAAGGTGCAAGCGCACATGCTCGGATCACATGGACAATATCTGGGTATTGTTTTTCGAGGGTGGATAATTCAAATAAAAACATCTCGCGCTCAATGTCACGTGGGTCATGACCGCGTGCCGTCAGGTTAACAATTTTTTGGGCTAATGCTCTTTGTTCTATGGGTTGTTCATTATCGTTAGGGAACAGTTGATTGTTGGGCATAATAATAATAGTCAATCACTTATGTGCAGTGCTACCATCAACTATAGCACAAAACAAACGTATATTCCGTAAATAAACGCATGAAATTTGCTACAAAATCGTTTCGTTTATGTAATGAAATTATCAAAGCCTATTCTGCGTACCTTCATCATTTACTCAAAATTCAGCCCATAAAATTAGCGCTTTTTTATGCTATACTCTGCCATTAATATGTGTTCGACCATTTTAGACCACATATTAACCTATCAGGGATGATGCAATCAGTTTTAGATTAGTATAAGTAAATTAGGAGTAGACTCACATGGATAGCGTTTTATTTTTCAATCTCGCCCATACCTTAGCAAGTGATGCTGGTATTATTGCTGGCTTTTTACATCCAATTTTAGGATACGACCATTTATTAGCGATGCTTGCTGTCGGTCTTTTGAGCGCTCAAATTGGTGGACGCGCAATCTGGACTGTGCCAACAGCCTTTGTTGTGATGATGGTCATCGGTGGGATGATCGGCTTCTTTGGTGGTGGCTTGCCATTCATTGAAGAAGGTATTGCTGGCTCTGTTATTTTGTTGGGTGGGGTATTGTTATTCCAACAACGTGAACGCTTACTGCCAGAAATGATTGCTTTGATTATTGTGGGTGTTTTCGCAATTTTTCATGGTTATGCACATGGTGCAGAAGTGCCTGTCGAAAAAACCGCTATCTTCTTCCTCGCTTATGTATTTGGATTCGTCGTTGCAACGGCTGGTTTACATATCATCGGTGCGTTGATTGGTTATATTGCGATGCGTTCTGATCGTGGGTCACTGATTTTACGAGGCAGTGGTTTGCTGATTGCAGCCATTGGTGTTTACTTCTTTTTAAGTATCTAATCACTAACATTAAGTTTGTCAGTTTCTAGTGAGACAACAAGATTGTTGTCTCCTGTATTGATGTGTATAAACTAAAGGATAGACAAAATTCTATGAAATCACGGATTATTGGTCGTATTGAACTGGATGAAGCAGCCCTTGCTCAAGAATTAGAGATTATCAAGACCTTGCCCTTTAATAAGTCTTATTCAGAGTATGCGATTGGTGATTGGCGTAATTGCGTGTTATGGAATCAATCTGGTAATCATGAAGATACCATCTTTAATGATTATGAAGGGTTGCCACAACCAACGGCTTTAGGCAAACAAACACGCTATTTATCATCTGTAATCGAATCAACCTTTAATCTTGAATATTTGCGTTGGGCGCGTATTTTCTTGGTTAAAAGTGGGATGTTGCGCCCTCATCGTGATTATTTGGAATTTGAAGATCAAGATTTTAGTCGTTGCCATATTCCAATCCAAACAGATGAGAGCAGTATGCACACTGAAAATGAAAATGTTTTCAATATGCGTAAAGGCGAAATTTGGTATTTAGATGCGTCTGTTCCGCATTCAGCCTGTAGTTTTTCGGGTATTGAGCGTATGACGATCAACCTCGATTTCTTCTCAGGTGTTCCATTCGAGAAATTATTCAAAAATGATAGCTATGTCGCTGATGGGCAACCTAAAATGGTTGAACGCCCAGCGATGACCGATGAATACCTTGAATCATTGATGGATTTAAGCACGCTGATTCATCCTTATAACTTTGATGAGATTGTCGGTATTTTGTCAAAAGTACATTATTTAAGGGTTGCAAATCCTGCGGATACCTATGACTGGCTGATTGAAATTTGTAAACGTGCCAATCAGGGTGAATTACATCAAAAAGCGATTGAGATGAAAAAATATTTCCTTGGGGAATAAGCGACACCGCACCATGTTAGAGCAGGGTCAGATACAATGGGATGATTTAGAGAATGATACTGTAAAGATCGTCATTTTCAAGCAATCCGCGCCACCGATTGCATACCCTGCTCTGTATGAAGTCCTCAGTCAAGATGAAGTCCAACGGATGCAAGCCTACTATACAGATCGTCTTAAACAGGCGTATGCAGCACGTCGTGGGATGTTGCGTCATATATTGGCAGCAGCAATGGGTGCGACTGCAAAATCAATCAAGTTTGCATGTACGCCCTATGGTAAACCTTATCTCGTAGATGATAATCAGGTCGCTTTCAATCTTTCACATTCCAAAGACTTAGCAATGATTGGCATCTGTCGCTCGCCGATTGGGCTAGATATTGAAGCAATGGTCGCAAGCCATGATTTAGAGGCAATTTCTAAATCTCATTTTGCACCCGAAGAGCAGCAGACATTAGCAACATTAACCAGCGCACAATATGTCCAAGGTTTTTATCATGCGTGGACACGTAAAGAAGCCTTTATCAAAATGGATGGACGCGGTTTGCAAATTCCGCTTGATTCGTTCGCTGTAACAATACAGCCCAATATACCCCCTCGAATATTACGCTCAGATGATGGTGATACTAGCAACTGGCAACTGGTTGACCTACCTGTCCCTGACGGATTTGTAGGAGCGCTGGTTGTGGGTACACAAGTGACCCGAGTCCAGATAATATCAAGGGTATAATCAACAATGATCTTGTTTGTTTAGGAGCAATGGTGTGTCAACAATCGAAAAAAATAACGCGCAAACGCTCGAAGACCGTTTGCAGCCTTGGTTAGATCAAGCAGAATACTTGATTGTATTCGTTATTGGTGTCATGGCAGCATCGGCGATGGGGATTAATTTTGTAGGATTCATCGTTGCACAAAATGAAGCTGTTGGCGAAATACCGCAATTAGCCGTTGCAGGACTTGTGCTGACGATTATTCTATTTGGCTTGATGCTTTATCCCATCATTTCATTAGAGGGTCTCGAACGTGCGAAACGCTTACTTGGGTTTATTCAGCGTAATTGGTCGATAGTGATACTGGTTTTTGTGATTTTCGGAATTATCTTCATCTCCCTCGATAATCGTAGTATCTGGTCGCCCTATCCATTGGTGCAAGTTTGTATTCTTTTGCTGACTGCGTTGTTTACAATTGTGGTGTTATTTATGCAACCCAGCAAAGATGCTCCGTTCCAAGCATGGCGAAAAATTGGCATTGGTATTTTAGTTGCTGTTATCGCTGCTGAAATCGTCTTACAGGGCTTAGTCATTGCCAATATTATCAAAGTTGATGTGGATACAGGGGTCGGTATCACTTACGGGCGTGTGGCGACACAAGACGAAACAGTGCTGATGAGTCAATCCAATCAATATGGTTGGCATTATGTTGATTACCGCCTCAATGATGATGAAAATCATATTCTGATGCTCGGCGACACATTTGTGCAAGCCTTGCAAGTTCCTGCCGAAGATCATATGGGGCAACAATTAGAGCAATTAATTAATGCGGATGAGCCTAATGTAATCAGTGAAGTCATGGCGCAAGGTTTCCCCGGATATGGCGCTGGTATGTACCTTAATGACAATTTATCACGCTATATTTGGCAACCGCTCACCCCTGATGAAGTCATTATATTCTTCCATCTTGTGAATGATTTCCAGATTGAAACAGCAACCGATGGTCAAATTGCGGTCTCTGTTTTGACCGACGATGCACTTAATCGGGCTGTCATTGATGCCGATATTTGGCGACCCTATCACAATGCCTCGCATAAAATTATCGCAGGGCATGATCCGCTTAACCCCTTCGATATTATTATGAGTTATTCCATGCTATGGAATCTATATTGGACACCACAAGGCGGGCGTTTACCGAATCAAGATTTAACGATGAACACCGCAAGTCAAGATGAACCGTTCGGTGCAGCAACAATTCTCTATACCATTGGCGATCAAGGCGATGTCGTCAGTAATACGTATACCATTACAGAAGCTGTCCTTGCGGATTATGTCGATGCGATGACTGCCATTGATACCAATGTACGCCTTGTGACAATCCCATATTTCCCTGCTGAGTTTTATGCAGATAACAGTGGCACAGATTGGGATATTGCATTTGGGGATTATGATTTATCACTAACGGAACGGGCGATGCGCGATATGGCAGCAGACCTTAATATTGAATTTTTGGGGATGCTCAATTATTTACAAGGTACAGATATTGATACGCTTCAATCGTACTTTTTCAATGATGGTACAGGGCATTTAACCTCTGAGGGACATCAAGCATTTGCTGAGGCTTTAATGGCATGTTTCTATACTGAAACTGCTGATAGTCGCTGTGCAGTCGAGGAATAATCATGATTAGCGAGTGGACACCTGAACAACAAGCCCTCTATGATGAGATGCGTACTTTCGCGACAAGCTCACTTAATGATGACGATGTGCAAGCACGCGATCATCAGGGGATTTTTGCTGAAAATTATTGGCAACGCTGCGCTGAAAAAGGTATCTTCGGTTTATATATGCCGACTGAATATGGCGGTCAAGGTCATTCGATCTTAACCAGTGTTCGAGCGCTAGAAGGCTTAGGTTACGGTTGCCGCGACAATGGGTTTACACTCGCTATTAATGGGCAAATCTGGACAGTGCAAGAAGTGTTATTGCATTATGCCAATGAGGCACAAAAACAAAAATATCTTCCACGCTTGATTGATGGTTCACTCAAAGGCGCTCATGCGATTACAGAAGAGAATGCAGGCTCAGACGCGTTTAACCTGAGTACCATTGCCGAAGCAGTTGATGGTGGTTTTCGCCTGAATGGCTCGAAGATGATTATTGGGCGGGCTTCTGTGGCGGATTTCATCATCTTATTTGCGAGTACCAATCCTGATATTGGGCGCTGGGGCATTACCGCCTTTATCCTTGATACGACATCAGACGGGGTCAGCATCTCCGAACCGATTGAAAAGATGGGCTTACGGACAGATTGGGCGAATAATCTCATTTTTGAGGATGTTTTTATCCCAGAAGATTGCGTGATTGGTAATGTTGGCGCAGGCGCACAGATTTTCAACGCTTCCGCAGTCTATGAACGCGGGTTCATCTTTGCGAGTCATGTTGGCTCAATGGCACGTCAATTGGATGAAACTGTTGCCTTTGCTAAAAAACGTAAACAAGGTGGGCAATCCATTGGTAAATATCAATCGGTATCGAATCGCTTAGTGGATATGAAAGTACGCCTCGAAACATCGCGTTTGTTGATGTACCGTGCAGCAGCAGCCATTGATCGTGGTGAGGATATTACGCTGGATTCTGCGATGGCGAAATTAACTATCAGCGAGAGTTTTGTCCAAAATAGTATGGATGCCATCCGTGTTTTAGGTGGGCGTGGTTATTTGACAGAATACGATGTTGAACGTGATTTACGCGATGCAATGGGGGGTGTTCTCTACGGAGGTACATCCGACATTCAGCGCAATATCATTGCACGCATGATGGGGGTTGGTTAATGCTATATCTATTACAACACGCTTTAGATGGCGCAGCAGAACAGTATCCTGAGCATATTGCACTCAAATTCCGTGATGATACCTTACGCTACGATGAACTCTATGCAAAAAGTGTACAACTGGCGCATATGCTCGATCAGCAAGGCATCAAACGGCGTGACCGTGTGGGGATTTTCCTCAATAAAGGCTTTGAGACCGTCATTGCATTGTACGCGATTGTGCGTGTGGGGGCTGTTTTTGTGCCGCTTGATCCACGTTCGCCTGTTTCGCGTTTAGAAAGCATCATAGATGATTGCGATATTCGCGGCATTATCTCTGAGGATAGCAAACGCAAAGAATTGGCTGCTGTTGCAAGCCTTGATAACACGCTTGAATTTATTATTGGGATGGGTGACGCGATAGAAGGCGTACGTCACATTACATGGGATGAGGTTACACAACTCCCGTCGCAGAATCCGCCTGAGCGCTTAACGATGGAAGATGATCTTGCGTATATCATGTATACGTCAGGGAGTACAGGCAAACCCAAAGGCATGATGCACACGCATCGTAGCAGTTTGGGTTATGTCAAGATGTCCTCAGCTTTATATGACGTGCAATCAAGCGATGTATTGAGCAATTATTCACCCTTACACTTCGATATGTGTACTTTTGATTACATGACAGGTATTTATCGCGGTGCAAAGACTGTCATCATTGGGGAAGCTGAGATGCTTTTCCCGACCAATTTGCTCAATATCATGCAAGACGATCACTTAACGATTTGGTATTCTGTCCCCTTCCCATTGATTCATATGCGTGATGCTGTGCAAGACTATGATCTGAGTGCCTTACGCTGGGTGATGTTCGGCGGAGAACCCTTCCCACCCAAACATCTAAAAACACTCATGGAAAAGTTGCCCCATACGCGCTTTAGCAATGTTTTCGGTCCCGCCGAAACCAATCAATCAACTTATTATTTTGTGCCACCGCCTGCGACTTGGGCAGATGATGATGCGCCTTTATCAGTGGGGCAAATGGTACCGAATGCACAATATTTATTGCTCGATGAGGATGATAACGAAGTTGCCGATGGTGAATTTGGCGAATGGGTTGTCCGCACGCCTGATATGATGCAAGGGTATTGGAATCGTCCAGAATTGAATGCTAAGACCTTTTATAAACGAGAAATTTTCCCTGACTATACAGAAACCTATGTCCGAACAGGGGATTTAGTGCGCCTCAATGAGGATGGTTTGTTTGACTTTGCAGGGCGTAAAGATCATATGGTCAAAGTGCGTGGTTTTCGTGTGGAATTAGCCGATGTTGAAAATGCGCTGGTATCGCATGAAGCGGTTGCCGAAGCAGGGGCATTTGTCACACGCGGTGATGATGCTGACCGTTTAGAAGCTGCCATTACACTTGCGCCGAATATGAGCGTTAAAAGTCGTGATATTATTAATCATGCTAAGTCAATCCTAACACATTATGCTGTACCATCTAAAATCCATATTATAGAATCCTTTCCACGCACAGGGACTGATAAAATTGACCGTCGTGCGCTACAAGCACAATTTGAAAAAGTGCAATCATAAATTCAATTACGACTGAGGAGCATCCTACAGTGATAGACCTAAGTAAAGCTGAAATGAACGAACGCCTCATCGCCTACGTTCAAGATGAACTACTCGAAGATGATGATGAACAAATCGACGCAACAACCGACCTTATCATGGGTGGAGTGATTGATTCACTTGATATTGTGCATCTGATTACTTTTGTGCAAAATGAATTTGATATTCGCATCCCACCGATGGATGTCACCGTCGAGAATTTTTCAACAATTGCAGCTATTACGGATTATATCCAAGAAAACTTATGAGCAATGGATTCCCACTCACACAAGGACAACGCTTGATATGGCTGGGTCAGCAACTATATCCAGCATCACCTCTCTATAATCAGAGTACCGTTTTTATTATCAATGCTGCTCTCAATGTACAAGCATTTTGGCAAGCCTTCGATGCTCTCGTCATGGCGAATGATGTCTTACGGTTGGTGATTGATGCGACGGGTGACGAACCACAACAACTTGTGCAAGATACCATTGCGTATGCTCATGAAGTGATTGATTTATCGCAAGAGCAAAATCCGCGCCTTGCCCTTGATGATTGGCTGGAAGCGCGTGCTGCCAAACTATTCAAATTAGATGAACGCCTATTTGATAGTGTCTTGCTCAAATTAGCAGATGACACTTTTGCATGGTACTTTGGGCAACATCATCTCGTGACCGATGGCGGAACAACGCCTTTACTCTATCAACAATTCAGCGATGCTTATCAGCAAGCCTTAACAGGTACTATTTCACTTAACGCCTCGCCTGCTTATGCGGATTATGTGCAGTATGAGCAAGAGCGCTTTGATAGTGAGATTTATCAAAAAGCGCGTGCCTATTGGGATCAGAATCTACAACAAGAAGCTGAATCTATAGCATTATTCCAAACCGATAATCAGGTGACAACCCGTGCCGTGCGTCAGCGAGTAAGTATCGGTCAAGCCCGTATGGATGCACTTGATGCACTGGTACAAGAAACACCATTTCGCTCCTTTTCACCGAATATGACCTATGCTAATTTATTTATGGCGTTGATGAGTGGATTCTTGCATCGAATTACAGGGCATGATGCCATTCGATTGGGTACACCCATGCTCAATCGTCCCAACAAAAAATTCCGCAGAACACCGGGTTTGTTCATGGAAGTTGTTTCGATGTTTTTGGGCTTTGACGAGGATGAAACCTTATCCTCATTGGTGCAAAAAGTCGCTACAGAATCCTTTGAAGCCTTACAAAATATGCAGGCAGGGATTACATCTGCCGATAACAATCGCGCTTTTGACGTGCTAGTCAATTATGTGACGACCCAATATGCTGATTTTGCCGATATGCCAACCGAAGCGATTTGGTTACATCCGGGACATGGGGATAGTCATCATCAATTGCGCTTGCAAATTCATGATATGAATCAAACGGGTATCTTTGAATTATTGTTCGATTTCAATACGAGTGCCTTTAGCCCTGCTGAACAGCAACTGATGATTGATCGCTTTTTGATGTTTGTTGATACTTGTATCGCGCATCCGACACAGCCATTGCACCAAATTGCCATTTTGACGGATGCTGAAATAGTCCGCAATCAGCAATTCAACCAAACCGATACACACTATCCTAGCGATAAAACACTGATTGAATTATTCGAGAAACAAGCCCACACAACACCTGATGTAATTGCATTGTCTTTAGCAGATACGAACATAAGCTATCGTGATTTATCGGGGCAGGTCAATGCTTTTGCTCAAACATTGCGTACAGCAGGGGTAAACGTCGGTACAACTGTGCCTATTTGTATAGATCGCAGTTTTGAGCTTATCGTTGC
This sequence comes from Phototrophicaceae bacterium, assembly GCA_049680565.1. Classification (GTDB taxonomy): domain Bacteria; phylum Chloroflexota; class Anaerolineae; order Aggregatilineales; family Phototrophicaceae; genus JAUZRW01. The sequence goes on along the minus strand of JBAUIA010000015.1, from coordinate 10,307 downwards.
CCTCTTAGCGGTGATGAAAGTCGGCGCAATTTATGTACCACTTGAACCATCCGACCCTGACCAACGTCATCAAGATGTGATTGCTGATTGTGGCGATATGGTAGGGATTATCACAGATACACCTGAGCGTTTCAGCACAATGACGACTTGGTCAGTTGATCTCACTGTACCATCGCTTGATTCTATGCCATCGTCGGCAACACCTGATGATATTGCCTATATGCTGTATACATCAGGCAGTACAGGCAAACCCAAAGGTGTGAAAGTTACGCATCGTAATTTGAGTAATTATCTATCATGGGCAGCACAAACCTATGATGGGAGTTTGACCTTCGCTTTGTATTCATCTGTTGCAGTGGATATGACAGTGACAACCTTGTTTACGCCACTGATTGCAGGGGGACATATTCGGATTTATCCCGATACGGGCGCACGCGGCACATTGATTCGTGATGTTTTTGCAGAAGATGCCGTCGATGTTGTCAAGTTAACCCCATCGCATTTGACACTCGTACAAGATATGCCCTTGAATGAAACGCGCATCCAACAATTAATTGTCGGTGGCGAGATTTTCACAACGAGTTTGGCACAAGCTATCTATAGTGCCTCTAACGGCAATATCACCCAATATAATGAGTATGGACCAACAGAAGCAACCGTTGCTTGTATGATCCATACCTATGATCCACAAATTGATAATCGTGGCGCTGTTCCGATTGGCGTACCGATTGCCAATGCCCAAATTTATATCCTCGATAAGTGGCTACAACCTGTGATGACAGGTATTCAAGGTGAGATTTATATTGGTGGTGCAGGGGTTGCAGCAGGGTATCATAATCGCCCTGAATTGAGTGCTGAACGCTTCATTGATAATCCATTTGTTGCTGGTGAAAAGCTCTATAAATCAGGTGATGTGGGGCGCTGGTTACGCTCGGGTGAATTGGAATATCTCGGACGGGCTGACCGTCAAGTTAAGATACGGGGTGTTCGGATTGAGCTAGATGAAATCGAAGCCTTACTCGCAGCCCAAGCGGATATTCAAGATGCAGTTGTGATGGTACATGAGGCACAAGCAACAATTAGCCTTGAAACGGACGAAGCAGAAAATCTCACCTATTGCTCCCGTTGCGGATTATCCTCAAATTATCCGGGGATTCATTTTGATGATGCTGGTGTTTGTAATATTTGCCTCTCGTACGATACCTACAAATCACGCGCGGAACAGTATTTTCGTCCGATGGAAGAATTAGAAGCACTTGCTGAAAAGATGAAAGCCAAAGCAACAGGCGATTATGACTGCATTGCCCTAATGAGTGGCGGTAAAGATAGTACCTACATGGTGTATCGTTTGGCGAATATGGGCTTACGGGTACTCGCCTTCACGCTCGATAATGGCTATATCGCAGAAGAAGCGATGGCAAATGTTCGGCGTGTGACCAAAGCGCTTGGGGTCGATCATGTTTTTGCGGAAACACCGCACATGAACTCCATCTTTGTGGATAGTTTACGCACCCATGCCAATGTCTGTAATGGATGCTTCAAGACAATTTATACGCTCGCAGGGAAACTAGCCCAACAAAAAGGCATCGGTACAATTGTCACAGGATTATCACGCGGACAATTCTTTGAAACACGTTTAACTGAAGAAGTCTTTACACGCGATGATTTCGACAATGACGCTATTGACCAAATGATTGCTGATGCGCGTCGGGCGTATCATCAACGCGATGATCTCATTTCACGATCTTTGGATGTTGATATTTTCCGCGAGCAATCTGTCGTTGATGCGATTGATTTTGTTGATTTTTATCGCTATTGTGATGTCAGCTTGCAAGACATCTATGACTTCTTGATTCCGCGTGGCTTGTGGGTGCGCCCATCAGATACAGGACGCTCGACCAATTGCTTAATTAACGAAGCTGGTATTTTTGTCCATAAGAAACGACGTGGGTATCATAACTATGCCTTGCCTTATAGTTGGGATGTGCGCGTTGGACACAAGCAACGCGATGAAGCGCTTGAAGAACTTGATGATGATATTAATGAAGCAAATGTCAAACGCATCTTGCGTGAAATTGGCTACACTGACCCTATCGAACAATCCGATCAAGACAGTAAATTAGTCATTTTCTATACAGGCGATGCCATCAATCAAGATGCTGTTCGGGATTATCTAGCCGAGCATTTACCCACAACAATGCTCCCTGATGTCATTATCCACTTGGACGCTATGCCACTGCGTAGTAATGGTAAAGTGGATTATAAAGCCTTACAACAAATCGACATCACACGCAATGTAAGTTCAGCAAGCTATGTTGCACCAAGCAGTGAGTTAGAAACTGAACTCGTTGAACTCTGGCAAGATGTTTTACATTTAGAAAAAATTGGTGTCCACGATAACTTCTTCAATATTGGCGGACATTCTTTACCTGCGATACGGATTACAACTCGTATCAGCGCGTTATATGACGTTGATGTGCCACTTGATCTATTTTTTGCACAGCCAACCATCGAAAAATTAGCAGAAACAATCGAAGACCTTATCATGCAAGATATTGATAATTTGAGTGATGAGGATGTTTTGCGATTACTCGGAGATGAGTGAGTATCACTATGGATAAGGCAGATCAAATCGCTGAAGCACGGCGTAAATTACTAGAAAAACGGCTCAAGGCGAAACGGGCAGGCAGTGGAGATCGTCCAGAACAAGCGACAATTCCTAAATTCCCTGATGATCGTCCCATCCCTGCGACTTATGGTCAGCAGAGTTTGTGGTATGTGCAACAAATTGCGCCTGATAGTGCCGTTTACAATATGGCGAATGTGGTACGCATCACGGGCAATCTCAATATTGAATGGCTCAAACAAAGCATTGCGTTAGTGATTGCGCGTCATGAGATTTTGCGGACTAATTTTATTGTCGTGGATGGGGATTTACAGCAACACGTCAATGCCCCTCATCCACCCTATTTTGAGATTATTCCAGTTGAACCGCATGCCGTAGAAGATGCGATCTATACCCATATTGAAGCGCCTTTTGATCTTGAACAAGATGCTTTATTCCGTAGTATCTTGCTCCAAGAATCAGATACTTCATTTGTTCTCTTGATGGTGATGCACCATATCATCAGTGATAAATGGTCGCTGGAAGTCCTCATCTGGCGTGAAATTGCAACGATTTATACGGCATTATCAGCAGGTCAAACACCAGATTTGCCACCTGTTGCTACTCAGTTCAAAGATTTTACAGGCTGGCAAGCCAATAAAGCCGATAGCAATGCTTATCAAGCTAAGATGGCGTATTGGCAAAAAGAACTCGCAAATGCGCCAACCCTCTTGCAATTGCCATTAGATAAACAACGCCCACCGCGTCAGCAATTTGACGGTGAAGTGCTGTATCACACATTACCAGCGAGTATCACCGAGAAATTACAGCAATTAAGCCGTGATACAGGCGCAACCGTCTTTATGACTTTGATGGCAGCATATATGCTTTTATTACATCGCATGAGCCGTGATACGGACATTCTCGTTGGAACATCAGTTGATTTACGCACGGATGCCAGCCTAGAGCAAACGATTGGCTACTTCCTCAATACGGTAGTTTTGCGCCAGCAATTTGATACGCCGATGACATTTCGTGATTTGTTGACCGTCGTTAAAGACCGTTTGTTGAAAGCCTTTAGCAATCAAGATGTTGAGTTTGAGAATCTAGTGCAACAATTGCGTCCGAATCGTGACGCAAGTTACAATCCAATCTTCCAAACAATGTTTGTGATGTGGGATGCGAATAATACTGAACCTGAATTGCCTAATCTGACATTAGAAACCATCAAACTTGATCCCAATATCGCTAAATTTGATCTAACACTCTATGCTCAAATCAATACTGATAACACGCTGTTATTAGCCTTAGAATATGCAACAGCTTTATTTGAATCAGAAACCATGCAACGCTTGATGAGTGTTTATGAAACCTTGCTCAATAGTATTATCAGCAATCCTGATGCAAGGCTTGATATGCTATCGTGGTTGCCTACTGTTCAAGAAAAAACACTTTTAGCCACTTGGATACAAACGGCAGCAGCGTATCCCGATAATCAGCAAATTCATGATCTGATTGCAAGCCATGACTCTGAAAAAATTGCTATCATTCATGACGATACACATCTTACGTATGGTGAATTAAATGCTAAAGCCAACCAACGAGCCCATGCGCTGATCGCAGCAGGTGTGCAACAAGGGCATACAGTTGGCATCATGGTCGAGCGCTCTCCTGAAATGTTGATTGGGATTGTAGCAATTCTCAAAGCAGGGGCAGCTTATGTTCCAATTGACCCCGATTATCCTGATGAGCGGATTCAATTTATTTTGGATGATTCGGCTATTGGTATTTTGCTCACACAATCAGGCATAACACTAGCCGAAACTGCCTTAACACGTTTCAATATAGATGATGATTCTGTTTACGAAGCCTATCCAGATACGCCACCCATTACAAATAGCAGTCCTGATGATCTAGCGTATATTATCTATACCAGTGGCTCGACAGGTTTACCCAAAGGAGTGCGGGCAACTCATCGGAATCTAGTGCATTCCACCACCGCACGTTTTAGTGTTTATGAACATCCGATAGAGCGCTTTTTGCTCTTATCCTCATTTGCATTTGATAGCTCACTTGTGGGTATTTTTTGGACATTAGCAGGCGGAGGCGCACTCTGTTTGCCACCTCATGGCGCAGAACGCGATGTCGTACAGATTGCAGGCTTAATCGAACAACACGGTATCACACATATGCTGGCGTTACCCTCACTCTATAGTATTTTGCTCGATTTTGGTGCATCGCAAGATTTATCATCGCTCAAAACGGTGATTGTGGCAGGGGAAGCCTGTCCGATAAGCCTTGTCGAAACACACTTTGAACAATTACCGACCACACGGCTCTACAATGAATATGGACCAACCGAAGGTACAGTTTGGGCGACAGTCAGTGAAATTACGGCTGATACTGAAAAAGTTGATATTGGACGAGCGATCCCCAATATGCAAACCTATATTGTCGATGAACAATTACGCCCTGTGCCTATTGGGATGATCGGTGAATTGGTGATTGGTGGCATCGGCATTACCCAAGGGTATCATCAGCGTCCAGAATTGACTGCTGAACGCTTTGTGCAGAATCCATTTGGGAACGGACGTTTATATCGTACAGGCGATTTAGCGCGTTACTTGAGTGATGGTCATATCGAATTTTTAGGACGGGTTGATCGACAAGTTAAAATTAGTGGCTATCGCATTGAGATTGGTGAAATTGAAAATGCACTGATGGCAATTAAGCGCATCATTGACGCGGTGGTTGTCCCCCATGAGATCAACGGCTTAACACAATTAGTTGGTTTTGTTATCCAAGAGGATTCATCCAATATTGATGCAATCCGCAAGCAATTACAGACGCAACTACCGCATTATATGATTCCTACACGCCTCATTGCGATTGAAGCGATTCCGCGCACGCCCAATGGCAAAATAGATTACGATGCTTTGATTGCACAAATCCCTGCTATCATCGAAACGCCCTATCAAGCGCGTATCGTTGCTGATGATATTGAAGAAACGCTCATTGGTATTTGGGAAACGATGCTCGGTGTATCTGTATCATCGACAGAAGCGAGTTTCTTTGAATTAGGTGGTCATTCATTGTTAGCCATTCGCATGTTTGCTGAGGTCAACAAAGCATTCGATAAAAATTTGCCTGTTTCCACAATTTTTGAAGCACCCACCATTACAAGGCTTGCTGATATTCTACGAGAAGATAAGATTGACGACTCTACACTGATTACAGTTAAGGAGGGTCTTGCAGATGCTACACCAATTTATTGTATCCAAGTCAATCGCTTTGGTGTATTGCAGTATCAAGCCTTCATTGATGCGATGGATGCTGCGTATCCAATCTACGGCTTAGTTGTGCCAGCAGCACGCCAAGACGAAGAGTTATCGCTTGCAGAAGTGGCTAATTTATTCACAGATGCGATTATCCAGCAAAAACCAACTCAGCCAATTGTATTACTGGGTTTATCGTTAGCAGGAACAGTAGCTTATGAAGTTGCACGTCTACTGGTGGCGCACAACATTGATGCAACCGTCTTTATGGTTGATACACAAGGACCTGACTATCCTACTCATCAACCTGCCTTGCAAGCCATGCGCCAAAAAGCGGGTTTAATCTTTCAAGATTATCGTCAATCATCTTTATCTAATTGGGGAACAATCACGCAACAAAATTTGTGGGTGGTTCGATTTCGATTGAGATATCAATTTCATAAGCGTGGTAATTGGGTACTCGCAAAATTGGGATTACCGCTTATTTATGATAAAGAGCGCCATGACTTACGGATGGGAGGCGGTGATGTTAAACAGATGATGCGCGATTATATCAAGTCAAATCCAATCAGCGATGATGTGCAGATTGTCTTGTATCGAGGGCGCTTACAACCGATTACGAGTCAACATGAATGGGCTTTAGGTTGGGATAAACTTGTCCCTGATGAACATATTACGGTTGAAGCAGTTGTAGGACCCCATTCTGCACTCCTTAAACAACCCTATCTTCCACAAATTATCGCGCATATGCGTGCGTGGCTCAGAGATAGAGCATAAATCTTTGAGCCTTATCTGCTAATTGGGGATCACCCAGCGTGGGAAATAGCCTGATTCTGCAATGCGTGTCAGATCACCACTGGCAGCATCAAGCACCCAAATTTCAGGGCGTGCAAGATTATTGAGATTGCCATCCTCATCAAATAAAGGTAGACGTTGCATTAGCAATTGTTCGCCGAGATTATCCCAAATGAAGAAGTAATGTCCATAGGCTTCATCATAGACAAGTTCTGATGATTCACCTGTATCAGCATCAATTTCAAATAATTGATAGCCGCGTGTCCAGCGATCATCCGTAAAGCGTCGTCCAACTGTGACACTTTGTCCATCAGGATGCCATTCAACCGCAATATCGTCCGTTACGCCATTCGGATCAGAAAAATTGTTAAATGTGGCAGGTGATTCTGTAAAATCGACTAATTTCAAATACGTAAAGACTTGTTCACCACGATTCACAATATCAGGCACAACGAGGCGCAAACCATTGGGCGATAATGTGCCAACAGAGCCATTATATGATGGTACAAAATTGAGCGTTTGCGTCTCGTTAATCTGTGGATTGAAATTATAGACCAGTACACCCGGATTGCTTAGATCGGCACTATAGTAAGCAATCGTATCGCCACTATCTGACCAAATTGGCGAATGTCCTATGATTTGTGAATCATCTGATAAGGGACGATTTGTACCTGTTACAAGGTCGAGTACCCAAATACGGGGCGCACCTGTGCCAAAACTTTCTGTGGAGGTGTTGCTATTAACACGCACATAGGCAATCACAGGATCGCTCGGATGGAAAATAGGCGTATAGCATTCAGCATCTTCATTGCCACAAAATGTAATCTGGCGTTCGCTACCTGTAGTTAAATCCAGCAAATATAGATCACGCGCACGGCTTATATCATCACGTACACTATAAGCAATACGCTGCCCTTGTCCATCTACATCAAAATCATAGATGCCCATGTTGCTAAATGTAATTTGCCGAGCAGCATCAGGATTATCAATCGGTGTCAGCCAGATATTAGGAATATCACCACTGGCAGGGGCAAGATATGCAACCATCTTACCTAAACGTGCAGGACTACTGATATAGGCTGCAATGCTAACAGCAACCGTTAAACAGACAACAATCGCTATCACAGTGAGATCAAAGCGACTGAAATTGACGACTTTTTTGGCTTTTTGCTCATCACCCATTGTCAAAATCCTAACACACTACGAATACAAATAGGGATTATCAGGGACTTCGGTTGGTGTAATCGCATCAGGGATGATGACAGGCACTTGTGCGCCCCGAAATTCACGAACACTCAAACGCCCTTCAATGCGTACCCATGCGCCATCGTCCCATGTTGAGGCAACATCCAGTTCAACAGGCATCCCAACAGCGAGCGCATCCGCCACACAGCAACTCAAGGTAAAACGGGCAGCCATAAATTGATTATCAGGCATAGCAGGTTCACGATAGACAAATGCAACAATATCGACAGGCAAGCCATCTAATTCTGCTGGGTTCGCAACGGTATCAAATTCGCGTAGCCAATCTAACACATTGCGTTCAATCGGCGGAATATTCAAGCGAGCCGTTGTACTCACGCCACCAATCGCTTGTAGGCTAATGCCACCTGAAATTGCATCTGCGCCAAGCGGTTGTGATGGGAAAATTGTCGCAAAGATGAGGGGTAGCGCAACCACAAAAATGCTCGTCCATGAGATGGGTAAATGAGCGACACCATGCCCGCCTTGCCCTTGTCCTTTTAATAAGCGCATCAGATACCAAGCCCCTAATCCAAGAAAAAGCACGGCTGCAAGGTACGATAACCACGCAAAACGCACATTAATATAATTGCTCAAATTACCATTGATAATTAAAGCAACAAAATATAGACCCAGTCCGAGCAAAATAAGCGCTTTAGCCCAATCTTGACGGGTTGGACGTTGGTCATTGAGGGTGAGTGTGGGTGTCATTGATTCTTATCCCAATCGAAACTAGCGAGCATCACATCATTTTTAACGGACTCTATACAAGATACAAGGCTTGACGTAAGAGCGTCAGGTAAGCAGCGTTTAAGGTAATCGTTCCAGAATGGCTTGAATATCTGCAATGTCCGTGTGATCGGTTAACGCTAAATATTGTTCTAAATCACGACGCGCTTCACTATTGAAACCGCCATAACGTTGCCATTTTTCATAATAGAGCAATCCTCGTCCGAGGTAGGCATCAGCCAATGTTGCATCTAAGGCAATTGCTAACGAATAATCCTCAATTGCACTTTCGAGTGCTTGCTCATCATCTGTTTCAAATAAGGCAGTATAAGCAATTGCGCGTTTGATATAGAGAATCGGATTATCTTGATCCGCTTCAATCGCGTCGTCATAAGCAGTAATTGCTCGATCAAATATGCCAGATGCGTAAAAACGATCACCCAACGCTTCATTAGATGCTGACGAACGAGGGGTCGCAGTTGCATCAAAAACAATGGTTGAACGGGCAATGACCGTCGCTTGACGTGAATTGGTTGTTGCTTGCAAATCAGCCGCTAATATACTCCCTTCTGAGGTGGGATTACGTGGAACATAGGTCGTGAAGGGAGTGTGGCTTTGGGTGACGGCATTACTGAATAAGGTCGATACCAAAAGCAGCATACCAACTAATCCTGCCAGAATAAACCAAGGGATGCCTTCTTCGGATGGTGGTTTGGGTTGCATATTGGGATTATTGCGATGCGGGCGCGATTTAACAGTACGGCGCTCACCTTCCCAATGTTGTACCCGTTGCCGACGCATATCATCATTGTATTTACGCTGGCGATCATCTGATAAACGTTGATCGTAGGCAGCCCGTTGACTTGCATCTGATAACACAGCATAAGCAGCGTTGATGTGTTGCGTCATTTGCTGTGCTGCTTGAAATTCTTTTTCTAATTTACGAATCGCTGAAGGTGTGCCATCTTGCTTGACTCGGGATAATTCGGCTGCAAATTGGTCAGGGTGATAGCGCCTAATTTTCTTACGGTATGCACGCTTAATCGTATCGAGGTCAGCAGTGGGGTGAACTTGTAACAGCGCATAATGCGTTTGCGACGATGCCATTTAAACCATAACTCATCTACCAATAATATCTTAACAGTGTACCATGTTCAGCATATATAAACAGCTATCATCTCCCAATCAGCAGGTTAATCGCATCAAATACAATCACCTTCGACTCAAGTCGAAGGCTCGCAAATTACGTTCGATAAATCGAACTAATGACATTTATTTCACCGATTAGAGCAAGACCTGACTTGAATGACGTGCAAAAGTTGCTTAGAAATGTGTGTGATGATCCGTTTTTTCCACCTTTTCTTTATGATTTTTGCGTCGCTACATTTCAAATACTTTTAATGCGATTGCCCTGTCCCAATAAGCGACCCATATCTAAAAAACACTTATACTAAAATTGTCCGCACTGATAATTCAAAATCAGGTAAGACACTGCCTCCACGAATAACATCATCGGCAAAGAGAATTTCGATATCAGCCTCTGGATGATAAATTTCGACCATCGCTTTTTCAGGATAGACAAGCCATACCATCTGACACCCATTGGCTAGATAATAAGTCGCTTTTTCGCGCATCAACTTATAGCTATCCGTTGGCGATTT
>JBAUIA010000014.1:0-2143 GCA_049680565.1 Phototrophicaceae bacterium | reverse complement strand
TAACTTATATCACTGAGTGAAAAAAGTTTTCATGTCTACATTAATACGTGGTAATCGAGATTTAATCAAAGCGATGAATCGTAACCTTCTGCTCAATATCATCCGCAGAGAGGCGAAGGTTTCACGTAAGCAACTGACAGATATTTCGGGTTTAAGTGTCGGGGCAGTTTCAGGAATTAGCACCGAATTACTCGCAAACAGCTGGATTCTAGAAGTAGGAGAGGGGGATTTCACAGGGGGACGCCGACAAACGCTCATCAAGCTGAATGCAAAAGCAGGTTATGCCATCGGCTTGAAGCTCATGGAAAAACGGATTGTTGTTGCCGTGAGTAATTTTGAAGGACAAGTCGTTTATTATCAAGAAATCCAACATCAACATAATGGTCATTTAGATGACCTGATTGATACCCTTACAACCGTTATCAAAGATACATTAAGCGAGTCACAGGTGCCGATTGAAAAAACCTTTGGCATCGGTATCGGTCTGGCAGGGGTAATTTATTCGCAAACGGGCATTGTTCACTACTCACCATTTTTCGGGTGGCGCGATGTGCCGATTGCCAGCTTACTTGAAGAACGTACACAAATCCCCGTCTATATCGAAAATGATGTGAATACCCTGACAATCACGGAGCAATTATTTGGTGAAGGTCGGCAATGCAATAATTTTGTAGTTGTCACAGTCGGACGTGGTATCGGTATGGGGATTGTGATTAATGGACAACTATATCATGGTGCAAAAGGTGGTGCCGGCGAATTTGGGCATACGATTATCGCGCAGGTTTCCCATAATAAAGCTGACCCAAGTAGATATGAGACGCTTGAATCACTGGCGGCAGATCCTGCAATATTTAGTGGTTATATAACTTATGAAGACATGATCCATGAGGCTATTAACAATCCTGAATTACAAGATAAACTGCGACAAAGTGGCGAATTATTGGGCATTGGGCTTGCCAACGTAATTAATATTCTCAGTCCTGAACTGGTGATTGTTAGTGGTGAAGGGGTTGCGATTGGTGATTATCGCATTCAACCTATGCTCGCTAGTATGCGACGACACACATTTCAAGGCTTGTTAGATGATGTTGATGTGGTGGTTGTGCCAACAGATGACAGAGTATGGGCACGTGGGGCAGCGAATCTCGTGATTGGCAAGGTATTTGCATCGCCAATTGTAGATGCACAAGTTAGTAGCTAATTTTTTTGTATAAGTTTTTTCATTGATTGAAAGATGTTTGTTTTATGGCAGGTAATAAGGGTTTAAACAATTGGGGATGGGTACTATTTTTCTTAGCACCAAGTTTGCTAGGCTTGCTCATTTTTATTGTCTATCCAATTATCTCATCATTTGGATATGCCTTTACTGATTGGAACTTACTGTCGCCGCCCGAATTTGTAGGCTTGACGAATTTCCAAGAATTATGGAGCGATAGAGATTTCTGGCGCGCTTTACGCTACACATTGACCTTTATTGTAATGTATATACCAGCCGTATTTGTACTCGGTTTAGCACTTGCGCTACTTCTCAACCAGAAAATTACAGGTATCTCACTTGTTCGTACTGCAACATTTTTACCAGTGGTTGCCTCATGGGTCGTCGTCTCGCTGATATGGAAATGGATATTTAACCCTGCCTATGGTCTGGTGAATTATGGTCTAGCGGGTATCGGTATTGAAGGACCAGCGTGGTTATTTTCACCAACAACAGCGATGTATGCGATTGTCATCACGAGTATCTGGAAAGATGTGGGTTATATTGCACTGCTTTACTTAGGGGGCTTGCAATCCATCTCTGAGATTTATTATGAAGCTGCCGAGATAGATGGAGCAGACAATTGGCAGAAGGTCAAAAATATCACTTTACCTCTACTAACACCAACGATGTTTTTTGTGCTGATTACTCTGCTAATTAATTACTTCCAGATGTTCGAGCAAATTTGGCTGATGCCGATGCGCGATAGTGCCGCAGACCGTCAACTAGAAGTCATTGTTACTGAAGTGGTCAAGAATGCCTTTAGCTATAACCGTATGGGCTACGCCTCTGCAATGTCATGGGTCTTATTTGTCATCATTTTTACGATCACTTTTGTGCAACTGAGATTGCAGAATCGGTGGGTTTATTATGAACTTGACTAAGAAA
>JBAUIA010000013.1:0-4913 GCA_049680565.1 Phototrophicaceae bacterium | reverse complement strand
GCAGCGCGCACCTTACAAGGTTATGAAGTCATGAACATGATTCGCAAAGGGCAAGTTAAGGGAGCAGAAAAACACAACATTAGCGAACAGAACCTGTTCATCTCCCAGATCTTCGGACTTGCTGCCTAAACTCAAACCCCCATCTTCACTTTGTTTTGCATCCTGACTTTTTATCAAATTCTTTGCAACAGAACCGTCTGCTCCTTATCGCCAAGACTAACCATCAATAATTGAGTACCACTTGCTTCAATTTGAGGCATCTGAGCACGACAAGGCTCACATGAAGGGGAGACAAAAACCATCAAACTTTCTTGATTTTTATAATCTTCAAGACTTGTGATTCCACCATCGAGGCTTTCTAAAGAAAAATTAGGCGCTTTCTCGCCTGATTGAAGTACCTCTGGTTTGTGATCAACATCTAGCTGCCGAAAACGACGTACAAGAACCAATCCGAGAATCAGATTAAATAATATGACAAACCAAGATAATATTGCACTTGTAATAAGAAATGTTTGCATTAAGTTGATTGACCTTTATACTGTCTCATATAGATATATACTTAAAGTATATTATTAGCTTAAATATAGTAACATCTATATTACATGCAATTTCCTAGGTGTTGTCAAATTATCACTGTTTGACTGTTTGACTGTTTGATATGCTAATATTACGAATGTGCTAAAAAATATCTTCAACAGAACCCTCTCACACCTAATCTTCTCCATCGAGAGGTGTTTTATTGAATGTCCAAATAGGACTTCCTGGACAAACTTGTACAAAATTTGAATTGAGAGGAATGGCTTGCCAGTACCAGCGCCCCCCTGCTTCTAATGTTATGAGATCAATTGTGTGATTTTGTCGTAAATCAAACGTATAATCAAACCATTTATCAGCGTCAGGTGTCTCATTAAAGTTATAATCTGGTGGATAAATACGTAAAAGATAGCGTGGCGCACGCGGACCTCGCCAATTAAATGTAATCGAACCCGTTGCTGGAACATCATAGGCATCATTGATGGGTTGAAGCAATGTAAATTTTTCACAGACGACTTCTGGTATGACAGGCATAGCATCACCCGGTACACGCAAACGCTGTCCAGATACAATCACATTGACATCATCCAGACAATTTCCTTCTGCAAGCTCGTAAATAGTTGTCCCGAAACGGTTGGCAATCATTGTTAATGTTTCGTTGACTTGCACTTCATGACTGAGTGTCCAATCTGAACGCACTTCACAAACATCCTCACTCAGAACTGTTGCTGTTGGTAAGCCTTGAATCCCATCAACTGTCACATTCACCGTAATTGCTTGTGTTGCCGTGGCTGTTGGCGGATTTGTCGGTTGTGCTGTGGGTGTTGGGGGTTCAAGCGTTGGTGCTGGACGTAAGGTACTGCGTGGTGTTGGGCTAGATAAGGGTGTTGCAGGTAACAAGGTCTCAGTGGCTGTCGCATTTTGGGCGATAACCTGCTCAATCTCAGGTAAACTATCTGCACCATTAAATAGCCACGTTGGTGCCAATAAACCAACGCCTAAAGCAAATAAACTCAACAAAATCGTCCAGTACCAACTGGGTAGTCGTTTTAACATCTTAGATTAACTCCATTTGTCGTGCTATTAATTTGCCATCATGTAAATCAAACGAGCGATCAACATAGTCTTGAACAGTTTGGTCATGTGATGCAATCAGAAAGGCTGTGCCTTGTGCTTGACCAATACCACGTAAAAGGGATAATGCACGGCGCGCAGTACGGGTATCTAAGCCACTCGTCGGCTCATCAGCTAGAACAATTGCGGGACGCAAGGCTAAGGCTCGTGCAATCGCCACTCGCTGGCGTTGTCCCCCAGATAATTGACCTGGTAAGTGATCTGACCATGCTGTTAGTCCTACGGCTTCTAAAGCACTTTTGATACGTCGCTGACGCTCAAAAATGTTCAAACTAGGTAGACGTAGAACCAAGTCAATATTTTCTGAAGCGGTATAAGTCGGCATCAAGGTATAAGTCTGAAAGATGAAGCCAAATTTTTGGCGGCGTAAGCGTTCCTTTTTACTTTCAGCCATCTTGTTCAAATTTTCGCCTTGAATCTTTATTTCACCACTTGTCGGCGAATCTAATGCTCCAATTAGATTGAGTAGCGTTGTTTTACCACTACCTGATGAACCAAAAAGTGCGACTAGTTCACCCGCTTGAACGTCAAAATCAACACCACGCAGAATATCGACTTTGTGCTTACCTTTTCCAAAACTGCGTGTCACATTTTCAGCCTCAATCAATGTACCATTATAAAGTCGTTGTGTTGTCATAGAGATGCCTCCTCTACCGTATTATTTTTCTTGCCGAATAAGCGACGCATTCGCGAGAAAATAGTCTGTTTCTCTGGTGGTTTATCTTGTGGTAACATGCTCGCAAGTAACGTATCTGTATTATTGTCATCATCCATCTCAGGGCGTAGTAAAATACCTTCTGGACGAACTTCAATGGCGATACGGGATGCACCTTGTAAAGCTGGACGCGCATTTTGTGGTAGTTGTATTCGTCCATCATCATCTAATTCAGGTTGTAATTGTTCGGACATATCTTGACCTAAAGCACCGTCCCGTAACGTTAGGATACGATCCGCATATTTAGCAACACCTAAATCATGTGTAACCATCAAGATAGTCAGTCCATAATCTTGTCGCAAATCCATTAGTAAGTCCATGACCGCCGTTGCTGTTTTTCGATCTAATGCTCCTGTAGGTTCATCAGCAAGTAATAGTTTAGGTTGATTTGCAAGGGAGACTGCAATTGCCACACGTTGTTGTTGACCACCTGATAGCTGAGATGGCTTTTTGTTGAGGTGTTCTTCCAAACCAACAGCAATAAGTAATTCTTTGGCTTGTTTGATACGTTTGAACGGTGAGAGTCCATCCAGCATCATCGGTAAAGTTACATTGCCCAGTGCAGAGCGATGAAACAGCAAATTACGTTCAACTTCTTGCCAGACGAAACCAACATGCTGTAAGCGGTATTTTGCTAAAGCACGACCTTTTAAATTTAGTAAGCTTTCTCCATCAACCAGCAAACTACCAGCTGTTGGGGTATCTAAACCGCCTAAAAGATTTAATAAGGAACTTTTACCTGCTCCACTCGGTCCAATGATGGCAACTATCTCGCCCTTTTCCATTGAAAAATCAATGCCCCGCAGTGCAACAATCTCATGGTCATCAACTTTATAGGCTTTAACGACTTGCTTACATTCAATGAATGACATAAATCCTCTTTTTAACGATGTGCTGGCTTTATGATAACCCTGAAATTACTCTCTCTTTTAACCTAACACACTTATCAAGAATCAGAAACTTTCAGGGTTATGTAGTTTCCCATTGCTACAAAGATAAACTTAGTAAAAAACAATTCTTTACTGATACCCTAATCTTCTAATATCTATGCGACCTTGCAATGTACGCTTGGCTATTGTTGAACAATAATATTTCCTTCAACGACACCCGATGTAATTTCGACGCGCTCATCAGTTTGTAAGCCAATGACCACATCGCGTATTCGTTCCCCTTCATCTGTTTGCAAAACAACGAAAGTACGATTACCAAATTCATTAATCGCTTGTGGTGGTAGCCATAAGGTATCAAGGCTCTCATCTAAGATCATCGTGACATCAATTAATGCTCCTGATTGTAATTCTGGCAAGGTCGCTGCAACCCGTGATGTTTGGTCAACCTCATTACTAGTCAATGGAATCGAGCGCACTAAGCATTCTACAATGAGATCATCATTATTGGCTTCTTGGCATGTTCCAATCTGTCCAATTTGTAAAAATTGTGTTTCATTAAAAGACAAATTAGCAATGACCTCAAGTGGTTCAGGAAGCGCAATCGTCATCACACTCACAAAGGCTTCAACCGCATCGCCGGGTTGAATGGTGACTTCAAGAATAACACCATCAATCGGCGAAATAAGAGTTGAGTCTGCAATCTGCTCACGGGTTCGGTCTATCGCTAATTGAGCGCGAACAACAGCATCAACTAAATCAGGATCACCGCCCCCTGCAACGGCATCAGCCAAGGTTAATTCTGCTTGCAAAACACTGTTTTCTTGCTGTTGCACACTAACAGCATATTGATAATAGCTAACCTGAGCATCGTAAAGTGCGCGTTGTGCCGAATCCACACCATCTTGAGCATCTAATAAGCGTTCATACGCAGCATTAACTTCTGATGCAGGGGTATTGACCTGACTGACAGAATTATCATAATCAAGTTGAGCATTTTCAAGTTCTCGCTCAGCATCCGCTAAGCGGTCTTGGGCATTGCTAATATTTGTCCAAGGATAACCAGCAGCATTACTATCTAAGGTTAGGTTGGCATTTGCTAGACCAAACTGCGCATCAACCACACTACTTCCGCTACTATCACCACTGTTATCTAGGTTTCTTTGTGCTGCTGCTAAATCGAGTAATTGTGTTTCTAGCGTGGCTTCAAGATCATCTATTTGCAAATCGGCTAGAATATCACCGGCAATAACTGTATCACCTCGCCGAAAGTTCACACTACGAATACTGCCACTCACTTCAAACGATAATTGTACTTGATCACGCGGTAGCCAACGTCCACGAAATACAAACTCTTCTAACACATCACCGCGTTCAACAATGTACGTTGTGCGTTGTGCTGCGGGCGCAGTTGGAATAGCTGTTGCTGTTGAGACAGCATCTGCTTGTCCTTCTTGAGTCTCAATTGGATTACAAGCTGTGATGGTAATGAGGATTAAGAATACCCCAATAAGTTGTTTCATGCCTGATTTTGCTCCGTTATGTCATAGATAACTCTGCTAAGTATTATCACACCTATAATTATTAACAAAGATACATGATGTGTCCTAGGTATTACCAATTGAAAGCTCATTTGGTATCTT
>JBAUIA010000012.1:0-43478 GCA_049680565.1 Phototrophicaceae bacterium | reverse complement strand
CATGTAAAATCTTTACTAAGCCTTGCCCGACAACCCCAAATCCAACCAACATCAATTTCATAAATATGACCTACTCTTTTTCTATAGTGAATATCGCTCAATAGTAGCAGATAGTTGAGTTTTTGCCCCATTTTCTATGGTACATCGTCACCCAACAATAGATCGTGCCATATCTAAACCATCCCAAAAAGCAGGGATCGCCTGTGGCACCATTGTTAGATAATAATCATCAGGTAAAGTTGCTAAGGCAGATTCATCATCTGCTATGGGAATCAACAATACAGTGTTTTGCGTTTCAGGGGTGTTAAGTTGATAGCCATTTTCCCCACTTTGTAAGGCTCGCCACCAATCAGGGTCATGAATGATGAGTAATGTACTGATTTCAGCCCGTAGCGTCAGTAAATTCATGCTAACACCTGTTAAGCGAATTTCGGCGCGTCCATCTGCTTCCATTGCTTTTAAATCGCGTAATGCAGGATGTTGTTCCATCTCATGCGTGCCTTCTGCCATCCCGACTAATTCTTCCAGATATTCTCGATATAAATGATGCTTGAATGTCCATTCGTCGGTGGGGTTCTCGGCATTCATTGGCTGAAAAATAAAAGCAGGTAACAAATGTAAAGCATTTGGACGCGTAGCATGTTGTCCTGTGCGTTGCGATACAATCGCTTTATAGATGCCTTCATCATTAAACACTGTCAACATCACCCCACCAAGCGTCGCACTGCGTCCTTTGCCTGATGTTAGCGCTTGTTGTGCATCAAATGTGCGATGATATTGACTTCGCATTGGTAAGCGAATCATCCCTGCTGACATTACATCTAATAATTCTGATTCGAGTGCAATGCAGGTTGCAAGCATATCGTAATACGTTCCCAATGTGGCATCTATCCGTAAAGGATTTGTCCGTAAGCGCTTGAGAGCGAAGGTTGTACCATTAAATAAATGCCGTCCACTATTTTGTAGCGTGTGCAAATAGGCATAATTATAGAATCCCATCGTGTCTTTGCTCGGAGTATCTGCTGTCAAATGTCCGATAACACTGTTGACATCATAGCTTTGTGCAATAGATGGGCGGTGTTGGATAACAGGGTGGCTGATCTCATGGCGTTGATAGAGAGGTGTATCGTAAAAGCGTCCTAGATATTCTGCGATGAGGGCATATGTTTCAGGTATCACAGCAAACCTTTAATTTATAATCTTAACGTGAATTTTATTTAAGAGAGTAAAAGCGTATTTTTGAGCCATATAATCTAAAATAGTGAGTTTTTAGTCCTTAGTTTTTAGCGATTCACCAAAGACTAAAAGCTAAGAACTTTCTGTTCAAATAAGGCTACGAGATGACATAAATTCAATCTCTGTGTTATCCAAAACTGACATTAATCTTAAACTATACTCATCATACCTTGTAAACTTGACATCATCTAGCGAATTTTGATACCGTAGAATTAGGCAATCTATCAAGGATAGTGCTACATGCAACAAGGCATAGCCATACCTGATAATGAATTAACGATATTATCTGCTGAAAACGCACAAATTATTGCGCGCTTTTTTCAGGTCTTATCAGACCCAACCCGTGTTCGATTAGTGAAAGCATTAGCTGATGGCAAATGGTGTGTTTCGGATTTAGTAGATGCTTTGGAGATGGATCAACCCGCCGTAAGTCATCAACTAAAATATCTTAGAAAATTGGGCATGGTCACTTGGGAACGGACAGGGCGGCATATTTATTATACACTCGATGACACTTTACTCCGTGCAACACTACTGACCATACTCGATAATATGCCAAATAGTGTTACACGCACCTAATGCTTGCTATTTGCCTGAACTTTTAATCGAGGGATGCGTATTGTAAATATTGTACCTGTGCCGACTGTGCTATCAACCTCAATCGTTCCTTTATGAATTTCAACAATCCAACGGGCAATTGATAAACCTAAGCCAGCACCATCAGATTCGCTACGATGCACACGCGCTGAATCCGCTTGGAAAAAGCGATCAAATATGCGCTTACGATCTTCACCACTGATACCAATCCCTGTATCACTCACTTTGATAAGCGCATCATCTGCATCAGGATAGACTGCAATCTTGATTTTGCCATCATCTTCGGTGAACTTAATCGAATTGCTAATGAGATTCAATAAGAGTTGCCGTAATCGATCAGCATTCCCTTCAATCCGCACCGCTTCAATACGTTCAAGATCAATACTCAGTTTTCGACCTTGCACCAAATTTAGAGATTGCTCAAAGACATCAAGCACAATTGCATCCACATCTAATGGATAGAGATCAACTGATAATTCCCCTGAATCTGCGCGTGTTAATAATAGCAAGTCATTAACCATCCGTGACATACGGCTCGCTTCACGGTGAAGGGCATCCAAGCTATCATCATCAACACCATAGCGAACCATAATTTCTAAATGTCCGATAATCGACGTTAGAGGGGTGCGTAACTCGTGCGATACATCCCCAATAAATTCTTGCTGAACTTTAAAAACAGATTCTAAGCGTCCCATCATATGATTAAACGATTTCGTCAATGCGCCTAATTCGTCATCAGGACCATCCCAAGGAATACGATGGGTCAAATCGTCCGCTACTGCGACATTGGCGGCGGCTTCTTGGATTGCTCCAATTGGTTTCAGCAGATGTGTTGATAACCATTTTCCTAAACCAATCGAAACCCCCATGCAGACTAAGGCTGAAATCAGTGTGATGACTAATAACTGATCGTTGGCTTGTGCAACGGCTGTGAGGGGCGTTCCAACTTGGATAACACCGAGTGGGACACCATCACTCCGTGTGAAGGGTAGCGATACCACCCGTTCAGGAATCGTATGCGTCATTACTGAATTTAATGTATGAGATGTTACGAGATGGTTGCTTGGATCGAGATGCGTATGCAAGTTGCTGATGTTGCCGGAGGCACGTTCAAGAATCGGTGTATCGAGTAATATCCCGTTTTCGTGTGTTCGCCAGATTTGTACGGAAATACTGGGAATATTAAAAAATTCTTCTGTTTCATAGAAAATCTCAACAGCCCCATCGATATTAAATTCATCAATAGGGATTGGAGCAATATTTTGTTCCACAGTGGTGACAACACCGTTTAAAACTTGGTCAACCGTTTGCAACAATGTCACGCGGCTTACAGTGATAACCACAATACTGAAAATGACAATAACTGTCATTAAGAGTACGCTATACCAGAGTGCAAGCCTTGTTCTGAGTGTCATTGTTTAATTATTCTTCACGCAGCACATATCCTACACCGCGAACAGTGTGGACAAGGCGTGATTCGCCGTCAGTTTCGGTTTTCTGGCGCAAATAACGCACATAAACCTCAATGATGTTACTTTCGCCACCAAAGTCATAACCCCAAACACGATCAAAGATGACATCGCGCGTCAGCACTTGGCGTGGATTACGCATGAAAAGCTCAAGCAATTCATATTCTTTAGCGGTGAGATCAATGGCACGTTCACCCCGATGGGCGCGATGTGTGCCTGTATCGAGTGTTAAATCCGCAAAGCGTAACACTTCAGGGCGTGATGTTGGGTGAACCCGTCGGAATTGCGCTCGAACACGCGCCATGAGTTCATCAATGGAGAATGGTTTCACGAGATAATCGTCTGCACCAGCATCCAAACCCATCACACGGTCTTTGACATCGTCTTTTGCTGTGAGCATCACAATTGGAATATCACTAGCAGCACGCAAGCGTTTACACACTTCCAAGCCATCCAATCCCGGTAGCATCCAATCAAGGATCACTAAATCAGGCGGATTATCGCGTGCAATTTGTAAACCAGTTTGACCATCATGTGCCACATTGACACGGTATCCCTCGTAAATGAGTCCCCGTTCCACAAATTGTGCAATACGAGCCTCATCTTCTATGATAAGTATACGTTCACCAGACATAAATAATCCCCCTAGGATTAAGTTTGATTGTGTAATCATACAATGGTTGTATTAGAGACAGTTTAGCAAGAGGTCGAAATTTCTTGAGTATTAATGATCTACACTTTATTTATTGCTCTTAAATAGAAACTAAGACCGTAATAAATCTGCTTTTGTTAAGATTTTGATCTGACGTTCATCGAGAAAAGACTGCAAATTGTTCGGTAAATTGACATCATATAAAGTCGCAAAAACAAATGTCGCCCCAATATCCGATGCAATCCGATTTGCCACCGCTAAACGCAATTCAAGATTCTGTAAATACTCAGAATCAGTCTCCAAATTATCTTTGCATTCTGCCATATACAAGCCATCTTCGCGCTGAACCAATAAATCAATATCAGTCATGATATTTTCTTGGCTCACTTCAATATTCGATTGCCATACCGTAACAGGGTAATCATGCAACCAATGATTAAGCGTCAGCAATACAGTTAATGCGCCTGATTTCAGAGCTTCAATCAATAGGCGGTTGGGACGGAACGCAAATTCAACATCCAATGGCAATTGAAAGGTGGTACGGCAACCTTCGCATAAGACTATTTCAGCAACATCATCTAAGGCATACCACGTATCCAGATCACAAGTAGGGCATTGTAAGCGATAACCGCGTATCAAGGTGCTACTAGCTGCCAGTGTTTTCATCTGTGCCATAAAGCGTGGCATCTCTTGCTGCGGATTAGCAATTTGTGCCAATTGCTTGAGATTATATGCTGTACCTTTACGAATTTGGGCATTGCTAAATAAGCGTAAAATATCGGGCTGTTTCAATAAATCCAGCGTAAATTGTCCACCCAATAAAGGTACAAGCCCTTTCATATAACGGCTCTTCGCTGTCAAATTGACGCTATAGCCAGCATCTTCCAACAATTCAAGTAACATCAATTATGTCCTTCAATTTGTATGTTTGATTAAACATCATCTTTACGCAGTTTCTCTAATTCCCATTCATACAATGCGCGGGATTTAACCGCCTCACCAAAAATAGCGACCCCTGCATTAAAGATAATCAAGCCCAGCGTCCCCTTGAAAAACCAGCCCTTGCCCTTGCTTTTGCTCGCAATGGCATCACCTGTTACGCTCAGACCAAGCCCTAAGCAGATTAAGCCAATCACTGAAAATGAATTCCATTTTTCATATTTTTCATTCAGCATAATAGATTCCTCTCTCTCTAATCGTTTTAGTGTGACACAAGCGCTCATAAATCACAACTGAATAAGTCATGAGTTTAAGGAATATGCTGTCACAGTGAATTTGATAGAAGTTATAGAGCATTAGCTGGCAGATGGTATCGAAGTAATACATTATATCCATCTCACACGATGAGAATTAGCTGAACAAACTTTCTACTTGCTTGAAAGTGTTTTGAAGTCTGTGGGACAATATTGGTAGCTAACAATCTCAATAGTAGGAGGAACAGCACATGCCAGCAATCGGTGAAAAATTCCCAGATTTTGAATTACTCAATCAAGATGGTGAAACCATTAAGTTGAGTGATTTAAAAGGCAAACGGGTGATATTATTTGCATATCCCAAAGCAGGTACAAGTGGTTGCACCACCCAAGCCTGTGGCTTCCGTGATAGCTATCCCCAAATCGAAGCAGATAATGCTGTTGTCCTCGGCATTAGCCCTGATGAACCTGCTGCCAATAAAAAGTGGAAAGATAAAGAAGCCTTGCCGTATGACCTCCTCAGTGATCCTAGCCACGAACACCTTGAAGCGTGGGGCGCATGGGGCGAGAAAAATATGTATGGGAATAAATTCTTTGGGGTTATTCGCTCACATTGGATTATTGACGCTGGTGGCATTGTCGAGGATGAGCAAATTAAAATCAGCCCTAAAAAATCCATCGAAAAAGCATTGAAAGCCCTAAGCTGAACATCTGTGAAGTATGGTCAATTATTAATGGCTATGCTTATATTGATTATTCAACCATTACCAACATGGTAACTGCCTCTTCATAATTGGAGGCAGTTTTTAAATCACTCTTGCCTAAAAAGGCAATCATATCGATCAAAAAAGTTATAAATGGATTATTCATACCAACCATAATCACAGTACCCATCTTTTTATGCTTGGCAGTTTTTGAGGCGATTTTCCAAGTTTCTGCAACGCTAGTGGGGTGGGTATCTACATCTGTTACATCCACGATTAAATGTAACTTTTCATTGTAAGTCGTATTAAGCAATGTCATCATCATATCATTTAAGTCTTGGATATCACCGAGTGTTACATTGCCATAATAGCGACTATTAACAAATATAAGGCTCTTATCAAGATTTATATCAATTGGCATCAAGCGATAACCTTCATCATAAATATTCCATAGTAGTATATTATCGCATGATTCAAGTTGGGTACACAAGAAGCAGAAACATAGTAATTAGAATTCATGGCAGAGGCGGTTTCAAATGAAATATTGACCTTGGTAGAACTTATAAAGTATCAATGATACTGTGCTTGCATTTCAGAAAGCAAATTCATTAATACTCTGAGATCATAAGCTTTTATTTTGTACTAAGCCGCGCCATCATCCATTGCATCTTGTTCTGCTTGGATATAATCGAGCATACCCATCAAGGCTGTAGGGATTAAGGACATCGCTACAGGAACCATCTGAGGATCTCGCTTAATCATCTCTTCGACTTCTTCTAGCAAGACAACCAAACCTTCAATTACCATCACGATCAAGGCAACTGAATGTTCCATAATTCGCGTCAGTAATTTGGGGCTATATTGGGCATTCAAAACCATATAACTGGCTGCCATCATCATCGGCATCATCATCATCTGCACCATCGAAACCGTTAGCATCAATGCTAATTCAACCTCTTGTGGCAAAGGTTCTTGCTTGGCTTGGACTTCGATTGTTTTTGCTAAACGTGCCATAATAGTCGCTGCCAAACGATTTGGCGCACGCATGGCTGGCGCAGTTGCCAACTTTTGATGCAAGGTCTCTAATTTAGCATGTTCTTCAGCAGCTTGTTCATCTTTTTGCAGATGCTCATGGAGTGCGTGTTCGGTTTGAGGGTCTAACTCCCCATCGACTTGTTCCTGCATCATGCGGCGGTAATTCATCGACATCCCTATTACTCCGATAAACGGTTAATTGCATCATTTTCACGGTAGTCATCAGTAGTATCAGTATCAGGAGCAAGCATTTCTGCTAATGCTCGCCGAGCGCGGAACAAACGGCTCTTGATGGCACTCTCGCTTGTATCGAGTACTTCTGCAATTTCTGCATAGGAGTAATCATACCAATATTTCAAGATAATGCCTGCGCGGTCATCAGGTGCTAAATCATCCAAAATCGCTTGGATATACTCGCTCTGTTCATTGCGTACCGTCTGTGCTTCTGGACTAATTTGATCGCTTGTAAGTGCCAATTCCATACTACTCGGTAAAGGCTCATCTAACGAAAGATACTTTAGGCGACGTTTCCGTAAGCGGTCAATACAATGATTGGATGCAATTGATAATAACCATGTCTTAAATTTACGCGTCATATCATAGCGATGTAAATTATTATACGCACGGATAAACGCCTCTTGTGTGGCATCTTCTGCTTCAGTCCGTTCACCAAGCATCCGATAACACAAGTTATAAACCGCATCTTGAAAACTATATACAATTTCTGCAAATGCGTCTTGATCTGCCGTATCACGGGCAGCAACAATCCATTCCGATAAAATTTCTTCAGCGTCGGACACAGGTAGCCCCCTGCACCTTAATAATGCCTCCATTAAAAGATTGAGCCATTTTTATCAACAAACAAACGATCTTATTTATCTTCATACAGCGATGAAGCATACTAACCATGATGTCATCAACCTTCTTGTCATGTTATACGCAAAAAATAGTTGAGCGTTGCAAAACCTAACTCAATATTCCCTATTATATATCGTATCTCTTCAAATAAACCACCAATCAATGGGGGTTATCATAATTTTATATCTTATAATGCAACTTGATATTGATTCGGACTCACCCCCGTGGCTTGCTTGAAAACTTTACTAAAATAGGATGAATCTTTGAAACCGAGTGCGTAGGCAATTTCCTTAATTGAGGCATTGCTATGTTGTAGATGTCTTTTGGCTTCTAACATGATGCGCTCTAAGATCAGAGTTTTTGCTGTTTTACCTGTGCAACGCTTCACAATATCCGATAATTGTCGGGGTGTGATATACAGGGTTTCTGCATAATAACTGACCGCATGTTCTTCACGAAATCCTTGTTCTAATAGTGTGATAAATGCTTGAAACGTCACAAGATGTTCGGTATCAGCATTCGTCGTATGAGGTTGCTGCCGTCGTGCGCGTTCCAGCAAAATCATCAAAATACTCAAGTGATGCCGTAAAATATGTTGCCGTCCGAATTGATCGCCTTGTATTTCTTGCCACATATCATCCATGATTGTCTGTAAGGTCACTTGAGCATCAGCAGTAGGGGATAACATCTGATGCAGCGAAAAATGGCTGAATAACGTGACACGATAATTCCAACTAGCTATGGCGATGTCATCGGCGAGGAAATCATCTGAAAAGCGCAACACATAGCCTTCTAAATCAATACCTTCAATGAAATAGTGAATTTGTCCCTGCGTGATGAGATAGAATGTGCGCGGTTGAATTTCCAGAATATCATCATCAATACGATGCCGACCAGACCCATGCCGTACCCATAATAATTCTTGAAAATCATGACGGTGAAGCCCTTCTTGTAAGGTATCAGCATTAATTTGTCGTCGTAACGGACGAATATCAAAATTCCGCCCGACCTCGGATTCTAATGATACAAAAGGAATATGTTGCTTATGAACAGCCATAACATCATCTCGAAAACAATATTTTATGTATTATAGCGCATATTAAAATGTGGTTTACTCATTATCCAACTTTCACAAAAGCATACACGATTTGTTGTATAGACTCACCACGCCAACCAAAGACAGGATAGCCTATACTAATTACTTTATAACACACACACGAGATAAATAATGACCATTATAATTACGCAAGAACGCCCAGATACCCCTGATGCCATGCAACTCATTGATGAACTCGAAGCGACGCTCAGTCCACTTTATCCTGATGAAAGCCGACATGGCTATAGTGTTGATAAATTAATTCGGCAAGGGGTGAACTTTTTTGTAGTTCGTCAAGATGGTAAGCCGATAGGATGTGGTGGGGTGCAATTTTATGGCACAGATTATGGCGAACTCAAGCGCATGTACATCCATCCCGATTATCGCGGACAAGGTTTATCCAAGCAATTATTGGCGCATCTGGCTGACTATTCTCAAAAAGAGGGCATAACACTTTTACGCTTGGAGACAGGCATCCACCAAACCGCAGCCCTTGGCTTATATGAAAACGTTGGTTTCTACCGTATTGAGGCTTTCGGAGACTATCAACCCGATCCACTTGCCGTTTTTATGGAAAAACAGTTGATATAAGCGTTGGTTCTCAGTTAATTAGGCATAAGCATTAAAACAAAAAACCACTCATCAAATGAGTGGTTTTTTAGACTGAGGATGGAGGACTCGAACCTACAACCTTCGCCTCCAAAGGGCGCTGCTCTACCAATTGAGCTAATCCTCAACGAACTTTCAACATTATAGCAAAGTCATTTTTGATTTCAAGACCTGAAATGATAAATTAACACTTTTCATGCAAAGTTCATTAATGCTGCTATATTTTCCCTTGAACAAGCTATAGCAGCATTATTTTGGCATATTAATTTCCCGAGCGCGGATCAGGATAGGCATGTCCACCACCAAAGGCAAAAAATGGTGTTGCTGTTGGACCCGGTGGTTGTGGCACATCATAATCAATCGGTAAAAATTGAATCACCGTATTGGTTTCAATGGTAATCAAAGCCAGCCAACCAACCCCACCGATACTATCAACCTTTACAAAGGGACTATACGGGCTGCGTGCCAGAATTTCGACTTCAGTATTTTCTGGCAATACTTGGATCAACTGGAATTGAACATCGGGTGCATTGCGTAAATTCGCGCCCGATTGAGCCACCACGATACCGCGATTGGATGCTTCGCCAAAGCGTTCAGGTGGTTCAGGTGTTTCGGCATAGGTTAATGAAATATCTCCGATCTCACCTGTGACCAATTCTGCACTCATCCACCCATTATCACCATTTGGCAAGCGCACATGATACCAACTGCGCTCAGGGTTCATACCGATAATGCTCAATAATTGCCCGTCAGGCACTTCGGCTAAAATGCGAGAATTAGTTGTGGGTTGCGAGCGCATATTCACGTTGCCATTTGTTTGGGCGAAACCCGGTTGTGGTAATAACAATGGACGATCTAGCAAAGGAACGGGAATATTAGCAATGCGGTCAAAATCCAGCAATTCAGGGGCAGATGGCACACCTGATGGTTGCACAAAATTACCCTCTTCATGGGGAACAAGCAATTGCTGCCCTGCAACAATTAAGCTACGTTGACCAAATACCGTCAAGTATGTTTGACCTTCCAGTACGATAATGTAACTCGCATCACTTGTCGTTTGAATAGCGATTGAGCCTGTCAATTCAATCGAAATGCCATTAATTACAAAATCGGTCTCACGCCCCCAAGGACCTTGCACAATAAAGGTGCTATAAGATTGTGATGCACAAGATCGAGGTTCATTGGCAGCATCACCTGTCACTACTGATAATAATTGCCAAGGCTCTAAATTACTATTAGGCGGCGTAACATCACGAATTTCAACATCACCAAGCATCAAGGCATTAATTTCAATCGGATCATTAATGCGTACCCACATCACACCGCCACTATTGCTACTTAATAAAGCCGATGTTTGCACACTGGCAACGACATCAATCGGTACAAGCGAGCCTTGTTGCGCCATCGTATTGCTGACATTCACCACATTGCCACTGGCTTGTGCTTGTGGGGGCAAGCCACCATTACAGAAAAATCCACTGGGTTCACCAATGCAAAATTCACTGGCTTCGGTATAAAGCCGTTCTAAAGTCTCGGTGCAAACAGCTTCTGCTGCTGATAAATCAGGCGTGCTGGATGCCGAAATTGGTGCAAGGGTTGGTACATCCGTGATGAGCGAAACTGTCGGGATAGGTGTCGGTTGATTGGTTGCTGTTACATAGATAATACGCTGTGTCACTGTCGGAATAGCGCCACCATCTAATTCAACAATCGTAGCAGAAGGTGCAGAAGAACAGGCTGCAAGCGTACATACTATAATGATAATCAGGATACATGATGTTTGACGCATGAGTCTCGGATTTCTGTAGTGGGCAAAATGAAAACACATTTTAGCACAAATTATTGCCGATAACAGCAAGACCTAAGCAAGCGTCATGTTAGTGTGCTAAACTAAATTCATTCATCAGCCCGTCACGAAGGACAGCAACATTTATGAATCCACCATTGCGTTTATTGGCAGCGTTTCAAAAAGAAGCCCACAAAGAACCCCAACACATCGTTCAAATTGACGAACGCCAAATGTGGGTTGCTGCCGAAGTGACAGGTGGATTTCCCTACACCATTATTGTGCCTGATATGGATGTTCGTACCACCTTTGATCGCCGTAGCGCAAAACTCAAAAAGACCTTACGTAATCGTCCATTACCGCAATGGGCATACTATATGGCAGGTGCAGTCGCTATCTTAGATCGGGATGGCTTCGATATGGCAGGGGCAACCCTTGTTATCGCAGGCGATGAACCCGCAGGACCGCGTTATCATCATGCTTTAGGGATTGCCTTTGTAGCCTTCTGGTATCAGATTAATGATAAACCCTATACCTCGCAGACATTGATCGACTTAATGGAAAAAGTTCGCCACAATTATATTCAATCATAAACGCTTTACTGGTCAAATTAGAACTTTTGTGCTATTATGTTTTGTACACAAGGGGGATAAGATGACTCGACAAGCAAGCATCTATGTAGCAGTTGCTGCTGCTGATCTATCCATTGCAGATGTCATTCTGGCACATTTGCAGCATTATAATTATCACTGTGTTGATTGTATGGATGTTCCACATTTACTGGATAGTGCGACAGACTTATACGGCACTATGTCTGAATGTGATGTGATTGTACTCGTTGATAGCTTTGCCTTCCGCCAGAAGAAACCCAATTATGAATTACAATTTGCACAAGAATTAGCAAAACCGCTAATTGTGATCTCACTCAACCAAAAAATTGATGAAAGCCAATCGACATGGCATGTTCGCCTCTTTGATTTCACCAATCCACGTCATCGAGACTGGAAACAAGTCCTAAATACGATTGTCATCTTAGCTAAAGAAGCAACTCATAACCCTGATGACGATTTTTTGTTTTGATATTTAGATAGCGATCACTCGCCACCAAAAAATTTGAGTAATCGCTTGGCAATTGCCTTTAGTGAATTTGGACGGTCTGCTAATGTACCATCATAACGATCATGAAACGTTTCATCGCCCATTGTGTAAGGTTCACCATCGGCACCAATGGCGAGAACACGTTCTTCTGGCACTAAAACAGGTTTGGCATGCTCTAACCCTTGAATGTAAACATCCTTATCGAGTGGTTTTGCCCAAATACCAACGGCTTTATAATAGGGTTTGCAACCAATAGCGATTAACTCTTTTTGAGCAGGGGTTGGATTAAAAGGCTCATCCCATGCTTTATAGGTCTTATCAAAAATATTGGGTTCAACAGGCCAATGATCGTAATCAGAAGTATGACGGAGATGTTTGTCGCCAGTGTCATAACAGATCATATAACCTGCACGCGCAACTAAAGTTTCACCCCAATTTGTTCGGATAGACAAAGGCGCTTCACTCGCAGATAATTTGCGTGCAAGTATCAGTGATTTTTTGCGTGGATATTGCTTAAACCCATCGCGCTTGAGTTCTTCTTCGGATCGATCTTGTTTGCGAATGACACCAGACATGACTCATACCCCCTTATAGATACTATCTCTAAGCATAGCGCTAAATCCGATATTTTGTGGTGATAATTTCGTTAAGGTCTGGTTGCTGTCATTTGAATTTTGCAACTTCTCTTAACTAAGGTGTGGTTTTTGCACATCAATGGTATGCTTATACACATATCAGAAGCGATAAACATGAACGATAGCTTTGCATAAAGTCAGTGTCGTGTATAATTTAACCTGTAACAGTCCAGAACAAAGGGATTAGGCTTAGCGTATGAGACGAATGCTTCGTTGGGGTATGTTATTGGCGCTAGGGATTGCGATGATTAGTTTAGCAACCGCAACCCCAACCGCCCAAGAACAAAGCCCAGAAAATTTATTTCAAGCATTTTTAGGGGATTTACGGAACGATGTCGAAATTTTGGCAGATCGTGCGTTTCCGCTTGCACAGCGCCCCGATGATTGGATCGGTAATCAAGATTTCACATCAGATAGTATGCTAGCTGATCTTTTCATCGATAATTCGCTGCTCGCAGAAGAAATTTTTGGCGGTCAATTACCACCCGATTGGATTGGTGTATCGTCCTCTGTTGCCGATATTATTGCGCGTAATATTCGCCATGATTTAGAATTATCCGCCGATGCGTGGATTGGCGAAGATTTACGACCCGATGAATGGGCTGGTGGACCTTTGCTCTATCAATGTTCACAAAGTATCATGAACATTGTCTACATTCTTGATATTCAATATAATATTCGCCCCCAAACACCAGAAACAGTCTTTGATTACTGTGCAACCCTCCAGAGTGAAGTTGATACAGATTTAGTTGATGCAGCACTCGGTGGCTCACAAATTTTCGATGTGACAGGCTTGCTCCTTGCGGTGCGTGGTGATCTCGAACGCCTCGCGGATGAAGTTCTCGGTGTTAATGTGCGTCCCGGTGGTTATGTTGATAATATTGATATTGATGATCTTGCCTTCATTGCAGATTTAACATCTGATCTTGAGTTATTGGCTGATGTTATTTTAGATAATCGCCGTCCTCAAGGATGGGTATCAATCATCTCTCAAGATAATGAATCGGCATTGCGTAGTTTACGCTTTAACCTCGAATTATTGACTGATATTTCGTTAGGGACAGATGTACGCCCTAATAATTGGCAAGGGGATACACAAATTTTCCGTTGCTCACCTGATGTACAAAACCTTGTACCACTTGTAACCAATGTCTATGGTTACGAATTGCCACAAACCGCAGCAACAGGGCGCGATTATTGTTTAATTGTGGAAGCATCAGCTAACTTCGCTGTTGAGAATCCGCCACCGCCTGAAATTCTGGAAGAAATCGCAGCCGATCAACTCGCTATTCAATTCCGTGCCGAATCACGCAATGCCTTTGCCTACGATAACCCAGCAGCCAGTGTTTACTTTGGTGTGTTGCCTTGGGGAACAGAATTTCGTGCATGGTATCGTAATTTTGGCGGATCAACCATGATGTTTGTAAGTGGCGAGAACTTTGCTATCTTCATTGATCGTCGGTGGACAACCATGTCCGAAGAAGTCTTTAGAACCTTGCCCACCCTTGAAGGTGTTATTCCGCTCACATTTTGTGACGCAAATTGGTGTGCAGGTCCAGCACCGACACCGACACCAACAGGTAGCGGACCATTGTTAGACATCATCAATTCAGGCACGCAACCTGCACCCGCAGCGATCATCGGTACACCTGATGGCGATACAACGGGCTTGCAATTGGTCACATGGAACAACTTGCGCGTGAATTATTTACTATTCCGTGAAGATGTTGCCCAAGTACAAGTGACGCTCGAAATTTGCCGTGAAGCCAATCAACTGGTTTGTGAACCTGTGATTTCAGTATTTGATAGCCAAACACAACAAGGTGTCCCGATTGTGTCACAATCAGGTGGCTTGAATGTTTATCAATTGCCATTCGGTTATAGCACACGCTTCACCATTGAAGGTTCAACCCTCTATAGTGAAGACATCTGGATTAACGATCCATCCCTGACAAATTCAGGGCAATAACGCAGCATCCAACGCATAACAAAAACGGGTCGGCATATCGCTGACCCGTTTTCTATTTAATTATCGTTTGCGATACACTTTTGTATTCACACAATGCGGTAATTGTTCGCCACGTAATCCAGCCAATAGATTTTCAGCAGCGATCATGCCCATACGCTCACGCGTTTGCCATGTTGCACTCCCTAAATGGGGGACAACAATACAATTAGGATGCGTCACTAAGGGATGATCGTTTGGAATTGGTTCAGGGTCAGTGACATCTAAGGCTGCTGCGCCAATGTTCCCAGATTGCAAGGCAGCGAGTAGCGCATCAGTATCTACAATTGCACCACGCGCCGTATTAATGAGGATGGCATTGGACTTCATTTTTGCAAACTCGGCTTGCCCAATCATATGGCGTGTTGAATCATTTAACGGGGTATGGATACTCACAAAATCGCTTTGTTCTAACAAGTCATCCAATGAAACTTGTTGCGCGCCAACTTTTTCCGCAAATTGGGGACGACTGCCACCATGATAGAGAATTTTCATCCCGAAGCCCTTAGCACGCTTTGCCATCGCATAACCGATACGCCCTAAGCCAATGATACCCAGAGTTGCGCCATGTACTTCTTGTCCTAGCAATTGCAATGGATACCATGTTTGCCAATCGCCATTCCGCACATATTCAACTGATTCCACCAAACGGCGTGCTGCTGCCAGTAATAACATAAAGGCTTGATCGGCAGTTGTTTCAGTCAGTACACCGGGTGTATTCCCTACAGGGATACCACGCGCAGTGGCTGCTGCAATATCAATATTGTCATAACCAACAGCATAATTACTCACTACTTTAAGGGTAGGGGCAGCGATGAAAGCTGCCTTATCCATCGTTTCGGTTAACATCGTTATCACGCCATCAGCGAGTGCTAATTCATCCAATAATTTAGGGCGAGGTGGCGGATTCGTGTCATCCCATAAATGGACATCACAAGCAGCTTGTATCAATTGCAGAGGTTTTTCAGGGATTGTGCGACTAATAAAAACACGCGGTTTGCTTGGCATAACACAGTCCTTCTATTGTGTGTGTGATATGCCTATAAACTATAACGGATTCTATGCAAGTTTGAAATGATATAATGGTGACTTAGAGAAAACTTTCGCCACCATCAACATTAATCGCTTGACCCGTAATAAATTGGGCTGCATCACTCAGCAAAAAGAGAATCGTATGGGCAACATCTTCGGTTGAACCATTCCGTTGCATCGCATTTTTAGGGGATTCAGGCACTGGCATATCAGGGGTGACAATGTTGGCAGGGCAAACGGCATTAACACGCACATTGCTAAGTGCAAGCTCTTGTGCGGCTTGTTTGGTCAATCCAATAATGCCTGCTTTACTACTCACATAACCAATGCCTTCTGCTAAGGGATTGGGATGCCCTGCGGTGCTGGCTAAATTAACAATCGCTCCGCCACCTTCATCAACCATAACACGGCTCATTAATTGGGTACAGAAAAATGTCCCTGTTAAGTTGACTTCAATCTGTCGTCGCCAATCCCACTCATCCATTGTTCCCATTGGCTCGGCTTTATAAATGCCTGCGGTGTTCACCATAAAATGAACTTGCCCAAAGGTATCACGCGCACGCTCTATTAATGCCGAAACTTGAAAACGATTTGCCATATCACCGTGATAACCAACGGCTTTTCCAGCAGCAATCGTATTGAGCGCATCTGTCACTGTTTCAACCCGATCAGGATTGAGATCATTAATCGCAACCGATGCGCCTGCACGGACTAAGGCTTCGGCAATTGACCGTCCAACGCCTGATCCTGCCCCCGTTACGATGGCAGTCTTACCTGTAAAATCAACTACGAAATTTGGCATGTGTGTTTTAACCAATGTTGAATGCTGGCTTCTGACGTTTTATGAAAGGTATTGCCGTTGGTATACATCAACAAGCGATTGGTATTGGTCGCCACAAAAAACGAGGCATCATAACCATGTTTTTCTGCATGGCTATCCGACGCTTTTTCGGCATAAATGCGCCAATCATTCCAATCATTTTTACTGACGATGATATGCACAGGGCGATCAATCGGTAAAATGGCTTGTTCATCAAGCATGTTACTGGCTAAGATAATCCCTAATGGTGCTTGTAGTTTACGGAAACGCGCATATTCTTGCCCAAGTAACAATGTGCCATCACTCTGGGCGTAAATCACCACGCGAGATTTATCAATACTCGGTAAATTAATCGCAACCTTATAGGCATTGAGCGTATCAACTTCGATTGCGCCTTGCGACCCACTGCCACTACGCCCTGTACCGCGCTTATCCCAACGGAAAACGGCTGCACCAATTTTCATACCCAAACTCATGACATGCTTAAAGTCATTACGGGAGGTGCTTGTACCATGTTGAATAATAAAGATGAGGGGATAACCGTTGGTAGGGCGATCTGTCTCTGGATAATCAATCTGACCAGCTAATGCAACATTATCACCCACAAAATCAACAAATTCAGTTGCACCGATAGTGCCAAGAGTATCATCAGTCCGATTAGCTACCATTAAATGTCCTATATATATTTGTAGTGTTACGATTAGAGAAAGGTACTGCAAATTTTAAGAAAATTGTTTGAGGTTAATGGTAAACCCTATTATGACAGCTTTTGAGCAAGATTTGTAGTGTTGTTCATCTCAAATTAGAGATTTGACGATTCGGAATATCTGTTCTATATTGAGCAAAGATGATGTGCTAAAGGGAAAAACAATGTCTCTAGAGTTTAATAAGGTTGTTCAACAAGTTTATAAAATGGGTGTCATGCTCGAAAAACTTGATTTTGACCTCACGGCGACGATTGATATTGCGCGTGAACGCTTCGATAATAGCGGTGATTTGGATCGCGTTAATGAACGCATTGACTGGGTACGCAGCAGTGATATTAGTGGCTATCGTGGCGCTGCACCTGTTGATATGCCCAATGCTGAACCCATCAATGCGATTCTGCCTGAACCTGATTTACCCGAACATGCCATTGTTATCGCAGCCGATGGCGGGCAAGTTTACCCTGATGAACTCGCACCTGTGCATTATTATCTCATCAACTTAGGCTTATTTATCTATCATCATGGTTTTGATATTACCCCTGAGCAAATTACAATTCCTGATTTACGCTTTCATAAAGACCATGTTCATGATCGCTATGGACGTTTAATCCGTAACCGTGTGATTGATGATCGCCGTACCGTTGCTGAAATGCGTACACTCGCCCAAGAAGCATGGAAACGCCGACAATCCGATACACCCCTCATTACACTATATGATAATCGCCTATTGTTCTTACCTAGCAATGACGATAGCCGTGAATCTAACGCATCCATGAAAGATTATCATGCAGGGATGGTGCATCTTCATGATTCGGGAGCAACATTAGGCGGATATATTGATAATCCTTTCCGTAGCCGTCGTGTGATTCAACTACTACACTTGCTCACCTTTGATAACCGTGATGATCTCAAAGAACATCAAGCGACTTTATCAAATGCAGGAGATATGGATGGTTTGCGTGATGTACATCTCTATGCCAAAGTGTTAGATAAAGGCGAGCGTTCGGCTATTATGGTGCAATCATCCCCACAAAATAAAGAATTCCGAGATCGAGGCATTAATTATGAAATCGCCTTTTTCTACCTCAAGGTTTACAATGATAATACCGAACGGGTCATCCGTGTTGATATTCCAATGTGGGTAGCGCGTGATCCTGTTCGCGTCAATCATTTACATGCGCTTATTATCAATCAATGTAAATTACAAGGACGGAATCCTTATCCCTATGCCTTGACGCGTGCTGATGAATTGGCATGGATTGGGGGTAAAGATAAAAGTAAATTAGAAGAATTAGTCTATGCCCAAGTACGCCGTGTCCGTGAAGAACTCATAGGCTCAACTTTACCAGCCAAAGCACGCGGTAAACAGATTGCACGCAGTGAAAAACGCTACCATGAAATGAGAGGGTCAGTAGAAATCGATGAGCGATAAAATACGGGTTGGACGCATCCTACGTGCCAGTACACGCGGTTTTGATTGTGGCACACATAGCCGAGAAATTGGACCGCAACATGATTTTGGCGCATTTGTCAAAGCACCTATTTCTAATACCACCAGCGCAGAAGGGCAGATACATGCCGTTGGTATCATCTATAAAGTTGAAATTAAAGATGACCAACTCGTCAATGAATTGGTACTGGGCGAATCCGTCCCTGATATGATTCTACGTGACCAACGCGAAAATCGTATGATTCCTGTTGAAATTAAAGTGATTAATGTTGGGTATCAGCGTGGCAATATGCTTTTCCATAGCTTACCTCCACGCCCACCGATGAGCTTATCAGATGTCGATTTGATGTTGCCACAAGAAGTACACCAGTTTACACAGACACCTAATTTCTTCCGATTGTTATTCAATGCGTCGGAAGTCCCAACCGATGATCTGATTGCTGCTGCTATTCGTTATGCAGCGCTAGAAGCCTATCCTGTTGCAAGCGAACGCTATGATTTTCATGTGCGCTGCGGACAGCAACTCGCTCGTGATATGAATGATCTGACGCGCTTATCACATTTACTCAATCTCATCCGTCCATAGCCAACCCGATTTTGTTCTGTTGTACGCAATCTGCCTAATTGGGGTATCTTATAAGCTCGTACCGAAAGTTAAATGATGTCAATGCGTGATGGGTTTTGCCCGAATTGTGGCTCAAATCAGATTCTAATCAGTGAGAAACCTAAACTACTCAATGGACGTGATGGCTTTGCTGGTTGGTTCATTAAACTGCGTAAAAATAATATTATTCTGCGACATTACGCTTGCAAAGACTGTTATCTGCTCGAAACATATATTGATGACTATGAATCAATGATAAATGCCATGACAGAATGGAATGATCTAAACACAGATAGTACAGATAGTAATGAGAAGGAATAAGCGTATGGCAATGCATGATGGTATTTGCCCTGAATGTGGTGGCACAGAAATTTATACACGTAATGGGTGGTTTCATAATATGATTGTGGCATTTTCGCCACCGAAAACGACGATTTTAGTCTGTGGTGAGTGTGGTTATCTTGCCGAATTTATTACCAAAGGCGCACACCTCAACTACATCAAAAAGAAATGGACACGCTATACAAGCAGTGAAAAACGCAAACGTGATGAGGTCAAACCATAATGCGTGCTGGTATCTGCCCAAAATGTGGCTCACATGATGTCTATAAACGCCATAATGCGTGGTATTTGAGCGGTGGCGATAAAACAGGCATCAAAATGTTGCACGAAAATTATGCCGAATACACCGCCGTTCCTACCGTTTATTTGTGTACGGATTGCGGTTACTTTGAAAGCTACCTCGAAGACGACCATGCCCTCGACCTCGCCAGTCGTTATTGGTCAAGGGCAGATAATCGTGATGGGGAAGATTTACTATGAGTGATACGCATCCAAAATTGAGTCAATTAATACGTCATCTTCTGGCTTAACTTGCATCCGCTCATCTTCTGATTGAAACCACGCTAGCGCTCGGCGGATGCCAATATGGAAAGGAATCGTCGCAGCATAATCAGGTACAAAGCGTTTGATCTTACGATTGTCAAAAATCACTGACCACATCTTATCGCCGAGCAAACCAGCCCCTAAATCAGGATTTTTCTCTGCGATAAAATCTGATGGAATATGTACGATATGAGGTGCAACACCAAGCGCATCGCCAATTTGCTCATAAATTTGATTCCATGTCAGCAAATAATCCGAGGTAATATGAATCGCATGTCCAATGGCTTGGGGATTGCCAACAATGCCCAAAAAGCCTTTTGCGAAATCTGCACTATGAGTCAATGTCCATAAAGATGACCCATCCCCATGTGCAATCACAGGCTTTCCTTCTAAAATCCGTTTAGCGATAACGTAGCTATTGCCGTTGCCAATTGCAGCAGGAATATTACGATCATAAGTGTGCGATGGACGAATAATCGTCACAGGGAAACCATCTTCACGATATGCACGCATTAAGCGTTCTTCACAGGCAATTTTATTGCGCGAATATTCCCAATACGGATTCGATAAGGGTGTCGATTCGGTGATGATAGGGTGTGTTAAAGGCTTTTGATAAGCTGATGCACTGCTGATGAAAATATATTGATTGCATTTACCTGTGAATAAATCAATATCACGCGCAATTTGCTCAGGCGTAAAGACAATCCAATTGACGATAGCATCAAAATGATGCCCATCAATCACTGCCCGCACAGCCTCTAAATCATTAATATCGGCAATCGCTGAATTTGCACCGTTAATGAGTGTGTTGCTTGTACCGCGATTCAGTAAATATAAATCAACACCATTCTGAACAGCCAATTCACTCACTGCTGTGCTGATTGTGCCTGTACCACCAATGAATAAAACTTTCATCGTGCCTCCTCTATGCTTATATGATGAATATGTCATTTTATCGTATAATGGCGTAGGACGGTTAACCATTAAGTTATCAATCATGGAGATTTTCATTGCGGAACGGAATTTGTAGTAAGTGTGGTCGCAGCAGTGTCTATAGTGGACGTGATGTCGCTGTAAAAGCAAGTGTGGGTAATCGTATCCCGATAGATTTTACTCATAGTGTCCCATTAGATAATTATGTCTGTACAAGTTGCGGTTATGTTGAACGCTATATCAGCGATACAGCCAGCTTAACACGCATTAGCGAACAATGGTCAATAGCAGGTAAGCACAAACGTAAATGACGATCAGCCTCAAAGATAACGGCTATTGTGAACGCTGTGGCTCAAGCAATAGTCGCTCTGGTGCGCGTATTGATGGTAAAGAAGGCTTAAAAGGCAGTAATCGCTTACCTATTGATAGCCAAACCTCTGTTGATCTTGATAATTATGTCTGTATCGATTGTGGTTACACCGAAAGCTATATTAGTAATCGTGGTATGCTGAATCGTATTGAAAAGCAATGGCAAAAAGTAAATCCCCATAAGGACGACTCATGAACCAATATGTGTATACACTTGAACCTGCTCATGCAACGATGTTCGATACCCTATCTGCTGCTGAACAAGCCGTATTAGCCGATCATACAGCGTACAGGCAACAACTTCTACACGATGAAATTGCAATATTAGTCGGAGCATCCACTATACAAGATCAACAGACTATCGCTATGATTTTCTTTGAAGCATCCGATGATGAAGCCGCCAATCGCATCATGGTAGATGATCCTGCGGTATCAGGACGGCTGATGCGTGCCTGCTTATATCCGCACCGGATGTCACTCTGGAATGCAGAAGCCTTCACATTAGTGGATGGTCAACAACATTATTTCTATAAAATTCGCCCAACGCGCCCAGCAATGATCGCATCAGGTGCAACAGAATTAGAAGGTAAAGCAATGGGCGAGCATTTTATGTATCTCAAAGACTTAAGCGAAAAAGGCATTTTTGCATTCGCAGGACCTACGCTAGTTGCTGATAATAGCAATTTTGGAGCAGGATTATTGCGTGCCGATAGCCTCGATGCTGCGTGGGAAATCAGCCAAAATGATCCTGCCGTCATCAACCGTGTTATGCGCCTCGATATTTTTCCATTTACTGTCATGGGGTATCGTCTAAATTTTGTGAATAGATAGATTTATGATGCTAATCATTAAGAAATTATATAAGATTAAAAAAAAGTTTTGGTTAGTCTAAAAATATGCTATACTGTAATTATATCGTCTAAATATAATTGGAGCATGGCAGATGGCGAAGATCGCTTATATTAATATTCCAGCACATGGACACACAAATCCGACATTACCAGTAGTACGTGAATTAGTTACTACGGGGCATCACGTAATGTACTATAATGCAGAAGAATTTCGTGACAAAATTGTGCCAACGGGTGCAGAATTTTGCCCCTATGAAAAACCGATGCCGACGACAAAAGAGATATCAGAACGTATGAAATCTATGATTGACGCTTCACTCGTAATGATTGAAATGAGTGAAAATCAAACCGCATGGATGGTTGAAGAATTGCGTTATGAACAACCTGATCTTATTATCTACGATTCGACCTGCATGTGGGGATACATTGCGTCGCGCATGCTTAATATCCCGTCAATTTGTTCTATTACTCATTTTGTATTGGATGGCTCAGTATCGCATTTGCCAAAACTGACGATGCTACGTTATATCTTGACTGCTATACCTAAATTACCTCGCATTATCCAATGGAAACGAACCATGAATCAGCAATTTGGCAAAGAACACGTCGGTGGAATTACAGAATATGCTGATTTGAATCTGGTTTTCACATCAGAAGAATTTCATCCTGATAATGATTTCATTGATGAGCGCTTTCATTTTGTGGGTTCATCTATTGATATAACAACCCGCAATGATTCAAACTTCAAAGTGACAAATGATACGACCACAGTCTATATATCATTAGGAACAATCAATAATCTGAATCTAGCGTTCTATCGTACTGTTTTTGAAGCATTTGAAGATTATCCAGCCTATTTTATCTTATCAGTTGGTGCGAATACGCAGATTAATCAATTACAACCTATTCCTGATAATTTCGCTGTTTATCCCTATGTGCCACAATTACAGGTCTTACAACAAGTGGATGTATTTATTACGCATGGTGGCATGAATAGCGTTCATGAAGGATTGTATTATGGTGTCCCTGAAATTGTTATTCCGCAACAGATGGAGCAACTTCTGAATGGACTTCGGATTCGTGCTGTTGGTGCAGGAATCTTACTCGGTGAAAGACCACCTTACGGGCAGGTCACAGCACAAGAGTTACATAGTGCATTAGAAATAATTCTCGCAGATGATACTTATCGCACCAATGCCAAATACTATGGTAAGACTCTGCATGATGCAGGTGGATATAAAAACGCTGTTGAAGAAATTGAAGCCTATCTAAAAAGCTATCAAACTGACTTACGCCTAGCTTGAGACCTTTTCGTTAAAGAACGTATGTCCTAATCGTTGCTATGCTTAGTGACGATTTTCGTTTATAGTAAAATAATCTATAGATACATTTCTACACACGCATGATAATTTCGGTGTGTTTGTGTCTCATATGATTGAAATAATCTTTTTTCTAATACCTAACAACTAATGACTCAGGACTAATTTCTATGGCGCAACAACCTGATCCCAATAATTTAGACGACTGGTTTGGCAAAGATGCCGAAGTCCATAAACCGACTGAAAACCCGACAACAGGAACACGTTTAGGGGTGATTGTCGGGGGTAGTATCAGCAAAGGCTTAACCGTCAAGCTCGAATCAAGCATCAGTGTGGAAGAATTAGCTGTTGGACGCTATGTCGTCATTCGCGGTGCTCATAAACGCTTTTTCTGTATGGTCAATGATATTTCGCTCGATAGCACTAATCCATCCATCCAAGCTGCACCACCAGATATTGCTGATCCGTTCATCCGTGATGTATACACAGGAACAGTTGCTTATAGCATCGTCAATGTCACACCCATGCTCATCATTGATGATGTCAAAGGTGCAATGCCTGTCAAAACCATTCCGGGGCATTTTAATAGTGTCTACAACGCAACTGCTGAAGATGTAAATGCTGTTTTTGGTGAAGAAGATCATCACCATTTTAATGTCGGCTCACCATTAGAACTTGAACATACCAATATCAATCTGAACCTCAAACGGCTTGTTGAACGTAGTATTGGTGTATTTGGTAAATCAGGGACAGGTAAGAGCTTCTTAACGCGTGTACTCCTAGCAGGATCAATTGCACGCGGTGTTGCTGTCAGCATTATTTTTGATATGCACAATGATTATGGTTGGGAAATTACCAGCGAAAATGGTTATAGTGTCAAAGGTTTACGCCAACTATTCCCTGATCGTGTTACAATTCTCACAATGGATGCACAAAGTTCAGACCGTCGTAACGCACGCTATGATTTTGAGGTCAAGCTGGGCTATAACGAAATTGAACCAGAAGATATTGCGATGCTCAAAGCCACGATGAATCTCAGCGATACCATGATTGATGCAGCCTATACCCTCAAAAAAATGTGGGGTGATGGTTGGGTACGCCAATTAATAAAAGGTGATCCTGATGATATGGATTTCATCTCGGCGGAAACCAATGTAGGCGGTGGAACGCTCGCTGCTTTGCAACGCCGTTTGGATCGCTTTGAACGCTGGCATTTCCTCGTACCAGAAAATGATGGTGATTCTGTCAAGAAAATCATTGATTTACTGGTGAACGAAGAAAAAAGTGTCGTCCTAGAATTTGGTCGCTATGGCAATTCGCTTGAAGCCTATATGCTCGTTGCAAATTATCTTACACGACGGATTCATCATCATTATGTCGAAAAGATGGAACGCTCATTGGGTGATAAATCGCTTGAACCACCGCAATTACTCATTACCATTGAAGAGGCGCACAAATTCCTTGATCCATTGGTTGCACGTCAAACAACTTTCGGGGTTATTGCACGAGAAATGCGGAAGTATAATGTAACATTACTCGTCGTCGATCAACGTCCGAGTGCGATTGATGAAGAAGTGATGTCACAAATCGGGACGCGTGTTACTGCCTTGCTCGATAATGAACGTGATATTGCTGCGGTACTCAATGGTATCAATGGTGCAAGTGGTTTGCGAGAAGTGCTTGCACGCCTTGAAACCAAGCAACAAGCGATTATCATGGGACATGCTGTACCCATGCCCGTTGTTATTAAACCGCGTACCTACGATACCGAGTTTTATAAATCACTCGCAGGTGATGTCATTGATACGAAAAAAACAAAATCCGCATTAGGAGGGGGCAATAAACGCCGAATCACATAATGGATAAAAAAACACTAGGACGATTTTACCTAACAAAATTTCATAAGCTATTAGTTGAAGTGATGCACAGCCCTTATACACAGGGAATAATTTCAGATTATATTTCAGAAATCATCCGCCAACTCCAACGTATTATTCCACTCTGGGAACAAGTGATACTTGTTACTGAGCAGGATTTAACAATGCCTCAACGATCTTATTCTAAATTAACAAGTGCGTTGATACTTACCATGGATGAGATGAGTAACATTGGGCGAGTGAGTGCGACTTCTAATGTTTTTATGAAAATATTTGAAGCTGAAAGAAATCTATACAAACTGGTTGAAATTGTGATTGATATTGAAGCTAAACCTGAAGCTAAAGCTGTTTGATATGACCAACCTTAAGATGACCATAGCCTAACGACCACGAGATATGACTGACCAACCCAACTACGATAAATTATTGCTCCCGATAGCCGATGTTACAGCATCAGTTGAGACGTTGCTGGACGGAGCATTTGGTAATCTCATGGGCGATCAACGCGAATCCCTCAAGCGTGTATATGCTGCTGCTTGGGGTTTACATACACTCTTACTCGATATTGTGACCAACATTGGTATCGAGAATATCGCAAAGCGCAGCTATCTTCCGCAAAAATTTGATGAATACCTCAATCCATTCGTGACAGATTCAATGAATTTGATACAAGGGCTTGATGGACCACTTAATGAAGAACAGCATGTATCAGTTGAATTTATCCATGCGACAGGTGGATTACTCCGTCATTATGTTGATAACTTATGGTTATATTCACAACTTAATAATGATCTCTATCGGCTCGATAAACAATTTACAAAAATGGAAACAATCGTTAATCCAATGCAATGGTCAGTGACAACGAACCCTGTAGAATTGGAATTATTAATCCCAGAAGCATTACCCCCTGTACAAGTTGATGCCACTCTCATGCAAGCTGTCATCGCGCAAGTCGTAGAAAATGCAATTAATAATACCCATGAGGGCATCATTCGTGTATCTGTCTCACTCGAGGATCGCATGATGCTTATCACTGTCCACGATACAGGCGGTGGCATTCCTGAAATGTACCTACAAGATATTTTTATACCCTATTTTCAAGTCAATCCCGACCAACTTGGGCTTGGGCTTGGTTTATCTATCGCACAAAAAGGACTTTTGCTTCATCAAGGTGTCCTCACCGTTGAAGCCAACAAACAAGAAACGACTGTCAAGATGCGCTTTCCCATCTGATGTGAACCATCATTTTGTGT
This sequence comes from Phototrophicaceae bacterium, assembly GCA_049680565.1. GTDB lineage: Bacteria > Chloroflexota > Anaerolineae > Aggregatilineales > Phototrophicaceae > JAUZRW01. Next base: position 16,405 of record JBAUIA010000012.1, on the reverse strand, counting down.
GATATCCACTAGACATTCGTTTGAACCAATGAGGGTCTAACAAAAGATTCGGTATACTGACAGTGATTTAATCAATAATAATAGGAAAAATCGCCGATGAATCCCCCTCAAAAACGTAAAATTAAACTCGAAATGCCAAAAGACCCCAGTGGTAAATATGCCAATATGGTGATGATTAGCCATAATAAAAGTGAGCTATTCCTCGATTTTATCCAAACATTCCCACATGACCCGCGTGCAAAAGTGCAACAACGTATTGTGATGACACCCACTCATGCCAAATTATTCATGCAAGCCTTACAAGAAAATATCACACGCTTTGAGACACAATTTGGTGAAATTGATGTTCCCAAACGTCCAGCCTCATTAGCTGATCAATTATTTGGTGCAATACAAAATAGTGATACAAGCAATGTTGTTGATGAAGATAATGAGGGCGAAACAGACGATGAGTAATCTGAATGATATTGCGGAAGCAATCCGCGATAATATGGATGCCATTAACGCTGCCCGTGATACCGCTATTGTGCAATCACGCGAGTTGATTAAAGAATGTGCGAAAGCCATTCGCGCAATTCATCGGCGTGAATGGGAAGATGTGGATGCTCGTTTAGCAGTCGTTAAAACCAAAGCATCTGAGTTACGCGCTGTCGTTGCCGATTATCCTGAACTGTATCATAGTGGCTATACCCAAGATGCACTCAAAGAGGTCGTAGAAGCCTATATCACCGATGCTATCATCCGTAATAAAGACTTACCGTCTGCGACAGATTTACAGGTTGAAGGCTCAACGTATCTCAAAGGCTTAGGTGAAGCTGCCACCGAATTACGCCGTTTTATCCTTGATATTATGCGCCATAGCGAACGCCATAGTGACGAAGCCGAGCGTTTACTCGATTGGATGGATGATATTTACGGTTATTTGATAACCTTTGATTTTCCCGATGCGCTCACACATGGTTTGCGTCGTCAGACCGATATTGTGCGCGGTGTACTCGAACGCACACGCGGCGACCTCACATCCAGTTTGAAGCAGCAACAATTACAAGATGCCTTAGCAAAAGTTGAAGCACGATTAGCAGAAACTGACTAACATGACATCAATGCGCTATATTGCCCTGTTGAGAGGGATCAATGTGGGTGGTAATAAAAAAATAAGAATGGCAGACTTGCGAACGATGCTTGAAGGCTTGGGGTTCAGCAATGTGAAAACGGTGCTTGCGAGTGGTAATGTTGCTTGGGATGCTGACCATAGTGACACAGATGCCATGCAAAAAAGCGTCGAAGATGCTATCCACGCAACTTTTGGTTTTGCTGTACCTATCATCGTATTCCCAGCACAGTACATACAAACCCTCATCGAAAGTGATCCATTTGCTGGCATTGAGGTCACAAAAGAGACACGTCTTTACGTTACATTTTTACCTCAGCCAACACTAACCACGCTTGATATCCCATATGATGCACCAACAGGCGATTTTAGGATATTAGCCGTCAACGATTATACGGTGTGTAGCGTCTTGACTGTCACAAAAACAAAAACGGTTGATGGCATGAAAATTCTCGAAACAGAATTTGGTAAACAGATCACAACACGTAATTGGAACACCGTTATAAAGCTAGCAAATTTATGAAAGCCGTGTTGCCATGATGTATTTTGGGTCAGTGAGAAGCCACGCTATACCTTTGCAATTATGCAATATGGAGTCGTGCTTGCGTATTGTCCGACAATACTGCTAGGATGCAACAGAAACAATCACATGCTTAATTGAGGGTTCTGAATTGCAATAAGCCCTTGACTATCTATTGAGGGTGCTTATAATCATTTTTATTAACTGCATATGGTTTACTCAACCATAGACAGCCGGTGGACATCCTATTTATGTCCTTAATATCCTGCCGAGGAAGAGTTCGCAAACTATTAGATAAAACTAATGGGCGACCTCGGCTTTTTGCGGGTCGCTTTTTTGATTTCGTACTTCATCGCTACTAGCGGTGAATGGAAAGGAGCGCGAAACTTGCCAATTTCAAGAGCACGTAAAGAAGAATTGGTCGCGCGGTATGTAGACATTCTCCAAGAGAGCAACGGTTTTGCTATTGTGAGTTCACAAGGCATGTCTGTTGGTAAAGTTGAAACACTGCGTAAAAGAATTTATGAAGCTGGCGGCGTATATGTTGTCACCAAAAACACATTGCTCACCAAAGCATTAGAACAAGCTGGTTGGACAATTCCTGAAGAACATTTAACAGGACCAACAGCGATTGCATTCGGTAAGGATAATTTTCCTGCGGTTGCAAAAGCGGTTTTAGCATTCATTAAAGAAGAAAATGCTGCTGAAATCATGCGCGTTACAGGTGGTGTAATGGGTGGCGCGGAAATCTTGAGCGCTGATGGCGTGAAAGATGTTTCCGAATTACCAAGTTTGCCAGAATTACAAGCACAAATTATTGGTCTGATCGTACAACCCAGTCAAAATATCGTCAATATCCTCAACAGCGCCGAAAGTGGCGTGGTCAACGTGCTACAAGCATGGTTGGATAAAGATGATGCCGACGGTGGCGACGCAGCATAACAACTTGATTTGTGATTACCTTGTGGCATAATATGCCACCCAGATAACACGCTATAACTCTTAAACTAAAAAACACTGAGGCAATCCGCCTCATCTAAGAAAGGAAGCTAATCATGGCTGATATTTCAAGTTTAGTAGAACAAATTGGTGCTTTAACCCTTCTCGAAGCGAAAGAACTCAAAGAAGCGCTCGAAGAATCACTCGGCGTAACTGCTGCAACAGGTGGCGGTGGTATGATGATGGTACCTGATGGTGGTGGTGCTGCTGCTGAAGAAGTAGAAGAACAAACCGAATTTGACGTGATCCTCAAGGAAATTGGTCCTAAGAAAATCAACGTCATCAAGGCTGTTCGTGGTCTTACAAGCCTCGGCTTGAAAGAAGCGAAAGAACTCGTCGAAGGCGTTCCTAGCAATGTGATGGAACAAATTGGTAAAGACGCTGCTGAAGACGCTAAAAAACAACTCGAAGAAGCAGGTGCTGTCGTCGAGATTAAATAATCTCAGCGATAACAACCTACCTGACCCGCAAGTCAGAAAACAGTCGTCCACATCGGACGGCTGTTTTTGATTCAAAACTTATTGTAATGTCAGTTTTGGACAACACAAAGATTGAAATTATGCAATTTCTTAGCGTTATTTGCACATAAAGTTCTTAGCTTTTAGTCTTTAGTGAACCGCTAAAAACTAAGAACTGACGACTAAAAACTCACTATTTTAGATTATATGGCTCGAAAATACGCTCATTGTCTTAAACAAAATTCACGTTATTGTATGAGGTCAACTTCAACGTGAAGGGATTCGCCTAGCTTGTAAATCTGGCGGATGCTTGCCATTTCTAGTAAGAGGTTATCGGGTAACTCTTTAATCATGAGTTGTGAAAAACCCACAATAATATTGACATGATTGCGTAGTTGATGACGAACGCGCTTTTTTGCTGAGTCATCCTCATCGGATAGACGATCAACTTCAATACGGACATAGGCTTTGAACAAGCGCGTTGCTTCTTGAATTGTTTCTATATCAACGCGCTGATCGCTGTTTAGCGGGGCTTTCTTGAGCAGTTTTTGGCATATTTGCAAAATATGATCTGATTTATCAATGATGGGTTGTGCAACAATAAGCGCCATAAGGACTCACATTGGTTTACTAGATGATATGTGTCATTCTACAAAGGAGTCCCCAAACATACAAGCGAGTTATACAGGTAAGTGAATTTGCACGGATGCACCACGCCCCATATCACGCACAAAGTGGAGTGATCCACCATCCTTTTGCAGTCGCCTTGGATACAGATAACGTCCATTTTTGCTGAACAAGGTATCAACTTCCTCAGTATCCAATTGAATCCCTGTACAAAAAATATCAATCACAGCCGATTGTATGCTGCGGTAGCTTTTTATTTGGATATGTCCATAAGCCATTAATTCATGACTGAGGACGGTTACGATATGTTGTAGTAATGCGCTCAGATGATAGGGGCTGGTAATTGCTGCAACAGGATTCACGTTTAGGGTTAATTGAACAGGCTTCTTAGAAACGACATAATTCAAAATAGGAATTTCAGCTTGCAACAAAGGAGCGAGTTCAACACGCACTGCTTGCGCTTTTTGTTGCTGAATACGCTCTTTCAACGCACTTTTTTGGATTTCCTCAGTCAATTCATACAGCGATTGTCCGAACTCATAAATACGGCGCATGTGATATTGTTGACTGGATGTGAGGCTTGCACCCCCGAATGATTCAGGATGATCGAGTAATAATTTGGCATAGCCAAACAAGGCAGCTTGTTGCTGTAAAAAGCTATCGCCCAATGTGGGGATAATCCGTTGTAAAGCCAATGCCGATGAGGGCATCGGCTGGGTGGCTTTTAGTAATTCGGATGTTGTCTTTTGGATATGCTTGATGAAAGTTATTTGCTGTGGTTGGTAGGCATCGTCAGCGAGCAATGGCGTTATTTCGTCAGTGATCGCCTGTAATAATTCCGCAGGGGAAGGCATTAACAGTCCCCTTGATCTTCACAGCGCAAAATGCCAAAGGTATGAATATCATAATATTTACCGCCCTTGAGTAAGCGTTGGCGCATTGTGCCTTCGTGCTTGAAGCCGATTTTCTTCATAACATGCACAGAGCGATTATTTCCTTTGACGACAGTTGCTTCAATGCGATTGAGATTCATATAATCCCAACCAAAATTGAGCAATGTTCGCATCGCTTCTTGCCCGTAGCCATGCCCCCAATACGGATGAGCAATATCACAGCCAATTTCTGCAAAATGTCCTTCGCGATTCCAGCGATGCAAACCTGCTGACCCGATGAATGTGCCATCTTTGAGCGTAATCCCCCAGCGCAAACCATCTTTCGCTGCGAATACGCCACCCATCCAGCGTAACCATTCATTGGCTTGCTCGATACTTTTTATGGGTTGCATCTCGATGAATTGCACCACTTCTCGATTGCCAAATAATTTCAGGAGCGCATTGACATCGTCAGGTTGAATTTCACGCAATTGTAGGCGTTCTGTATCTAGGGTTGGAAAATGTGTAAAGTCAAAAACACGTTGATGGTTCATAAGATTCGATCTCATTCTATGTTGGTGGATGATGCGAACCAAAGTATTTTTGAAATAAAATTAAGTAATGATGTGTTTGATAGAGCGTAGTACACGACCACAAAAGTTCTTTAAGTTAACTGTGTATCACCCTCTCTCTAAATCTCTGTCCCATAAAGAGAGAAAGACTTGCTAGAGATAGAGGGGGAAGCATTTTTAATATTTTTTGTGGTCATGTAGTAGTTTCCACATGTTAAGTGAAGTTTAACAGATGATACCGCAATTTGCCTCTTAATTGTACAAATTGTCTAAATGCTAGCTAGCTATTACAAGGACGGGTAAATGTATCCCATTCTAGTGCAAGGATTTGATCGGCAATAGCAATTCGCAAACGATTATCTGCACCGAGGCTGTTCCATTGATTTGCGCCTGCTTGCCCATAAACGCGCACTTGATTACAAAATGCACCTGTCTCATTGACCAATAAGACATCCCCATGATTGCTGGTAATGAGCAAAATATTTTCGTAGGTGGTAATTGCGCTCAAGCCAAGTGTTGGCGGTGTGGTCGCTTGCCATAAACGAGCTAATTCCCGATCATATGCCAATAGGCGATCCCCTGTATACAAATAAAGACGATCTTGTGTGGTCAAGATAGAGGCTTGATTACCGCCTGCTGGTGCATCCTCAATATAGAGTGACCAATTACCTACTTCATTAACATGCCATAATCCACCTTGTGTATAAACCAATAAGCGAGCATCCCATGAGGTCGCAAAGCTAGCTGCTGCGCGTAATTGTGCTGTGTTAATCAAATTGCCATCAGCAGAGTAATAATAAAATTGATTATCATTGCCTAGCAAAGCAAACGTCCCATCAGGGAGTACATGCGCCCGATAAAAAGCAGGTATATCCAGATAACGTGCGAGGATTTCACGGCGGTCTGCACTCAAGCGAACCATACTATTATTATCAGATGGGAACAATAATTCATCGCCTGCAATCAGGGGCGTACCTGTAAATTCAGCAGCAACGCGCCAAGTTTCTCCTAAACTGCCTGTCTCTACATCTATCAGATGCTGCGTACCATCGCCTAAAGTGAGCAAAGAACTCCCACGCCATGCCTCAAGCGCAACAGCCGCCGTATCAAGCCGTATCCGCCACAAAACCCGTCCATCAGGTGTTGCACGGCGTAGTGTTTGTCCTGTGCCATCTAAGTACAGCAAACTATTATCATTGAGGCTAATTGGTGGGGTAATCGGCGCACGTTCATCACTATCGGTTTCTGTGCCAATCATCAGATGCCAATCATGCCACAAACTCAGCCATGTTTGCTGATTGGTAATAAATTTTGTAGGGTTACGCAAGCCATCTTCATAAGGTGTATTGATGCTATAGCCAGCCCCCGGAATCGCGCCATTTGTACCGCCACTGACGCGCACTTCAAAATGAAGATGTGGAGCAGGGCGTACATCGGCAACCACACCAATCACATCGCCTTGTTGCACACAGGTCAAGCGTGGCGGAAATTGAAAACTCTCGGATTCTGTTATATGTCCATAGAGTGTGTAGTAGACTGTGCCATCAGGGAAGGTATGCTCAAGGATAACGACACCACCATCACGCCCCCATCCATTGACAGAGGAATAACTAACGCGTCCGCGTGCTGCTGCTTGTACAGCTTGCCCGACGCTATTATCACGCCCACCATGCCAATCTTCGCCAGTATGATAGCGCCCTTGATGCCGTTCGCTAGCGATAGCAAAATCTTGGGCGAGTGAAAACGTACCTGTATTCACGGGGAAGCCAATACCATCGACAACGCCACAATCGGTTTGGGCAGAAAGTGATGTGCTAGAAAAACTGAGCAAGGTAACTAAGAATAAAAGAGTATATAAACGCATGGTGTCAGTTGCATCCTAAGAATAATAATCTGCTACAATCAAAGTTGTATCAAACTACTTGATAATCGACAAGGTGAGGGCTATTCAATGTTCAATTCATGGGGGCGCAGTTGGCAGTTGGTTAAAGCCAGTTGGGCAGTTCTACAAGCAGATCGTGAGTTATTGTTATTTCCTGTTATCTCAGGGATCATCACCATTTTAATTTCAGTGGTCATGTTTATCCCAGCGATTACATGGGCATTATTTACATCAGGTGGCGATGGCGAAGTCACCCAAATTTTTGGGATGATTGGGACATTCATTTTCTACCTCGTAACATACACCATCACCATTTATTTCAATACAGCACTGATTGGTGCAGCGATGATCCGCCTAGATGGTGGTGATCCTACAGTACAAGATGGCATTAAGATTGCCAATTCGCATTTAGGCAATATTGTCGCATTTGCTGCGATGAGCGCTACTGTCGGTGTGATTGTGCGGATGTTACAAGAGCGAGGCGGTATTATTGGTAGCATCATTGGTAGTTTAGGCGGTTTTGCATGGAATGTTGCAACTTTCCTTGTCATTCCAATTATGATTGTAGAGGGGCTTAGTCCTTGGGATGCCGTCAAAAATAGTACGGCAATGCTCCGTGAAACATGGGGAGAGCAACTCACAGGTAGTTGGAGTATCGGTGGTATCTTTTTCTTGTTCTACTTCTTAGTGCTTATCCTTGCGATTGCACTCGGGTTTGCAGCTTTTGCACTTACAGAATCTGTTGCAACCGTGATTGCAGTTGTTATCTTCGCTGTCCTCGTGATGGTTATGATAGGTGTCGTGCAAGGTGCATTGAGTGGTGTCTATCAAGCAGCTATCTATCGCTACGCAGCAACGGGATCAACCCCTGATAATTTTGATGTTGATCTGATTCAAGGTGCATTTAAGCAAAAACGTAAACGGGGCTAAACGCCTTATCCTTGCAGCATACTAGTAGCTATTCTATAATGCCTGCCTATCCTAATACCTAAGCAATAGGCAGGCATTTCCCTGATGACCACACCCACAACATCGACACCCCTCTGGCAACGATTCGTACTGATTATAGGTGGTACAGCCTTTGCAATCGTGATGGTTCTATTATTGTTGTATCTATTTCCAAATATCGTTGGCAATGATCCGTTAGCACGCGGTGAAGCCAATAGCAGCCTCGATGTGGAATTTTGGTTAACCGATGGCGATTATTTTTTCTTGCAACCGGGGCGCATTCGTCCACCTGAAAATAATGAACTCCTCGCAAGTTATACACTCGTCTGGGATGATGATGGTTTTCGTGTCCCGACAATGCAAGCCGATAGTTACCCAATTGTTGCATTTGGTGATTCTTTCACAGAAGGTACAACAGTCGCGCTGCCTTGGACAGATGTCTTGGCAAGTGATCTGAATATCCCTGTACAGAATTTTGGGTATCGTGGCTATGGACCTCTGGAAATTACGACAATTGCCCAAAACTATATGGGTGATGATGAGCGTTCGTGGGTACTTTATGCCCATTTTTCAGGGAATGATCTTGCAGATGCCAATCGTGGTATTGATGATGTCCTCATGAACCGTGATCCATTTGACCAAGTCGCATGGCTAACGCGCAATGTTGTTGCAGGTACACGCGCCCAAGTGGTTGAAAGTCCAGACGGTCAATATGATTATCCAATGCCCATGATTATCGGGGGTAGCTACTACGAGATTGCCTTCTTAGAAGATTTGTTATGGTGGCAAGTTGCACCTGACGAAGGATTTTTGGATACACGTACATTTGATATGGTCGGTGATGCCCTTAATGCAGTCGCGGAAGAAGCCCCTGTAGAGGCTTGTCGTGCTGTGATTTTCGTCCCTAGCAAAGAGCAAATTTATTATCCATATATCCATGACGATGTTCGGCAATGGATTCGTGGTGTTGCCCGCGAAACACAAGTGACCAGCAATGGCACAGTCATCCTTGTCGATAATCCACTAAATGAAGCTGATGAAGCCACATTCATTGAACATCTTGGCGATCAACGCGATGCTTTACAACAAGTTGCTGAAGCCGAAGGGTGGATGTTTATTGATCTCTTAGAGCCTTTCCAGCAAGCAGCTTATGAACGTGGTCTCGCGGGTGAAGAATTACTCTATTATCAATATGATGGACATTGGACACAATCAGGGCATCAACTGGCAAGTGATGTCATTGCAGCCTTCATGCGCGATAATGCGGATACTTGCCCATTGGAGCTTAACTAATGCGATTTCGTGATTTAGGGCTTGCTGTCGGGACATTGCCAATAGGTCAATATAATGCTATTACCGATGTTGCAGGCGTTAAGGTTGGGCATCATACCTTGATTCAAGGCGATAGCATCCGAACAGGTGTCACGGCGATTATGCCTCATGGCGGTAATCTCTTTACAGATAAAGTTACCGCAGCCGTTCATACCATCAATGGCTTTGGTAAAGCCTGTGGCTTTGAACAAGTCCGTGAACTCGGCACAATCGAAACCCCTATTTTGCTAACAAATACCTTGAATGTCGGTAAAGTAGCCGATGCTTCAATCAGCTATATGCTGCAAGATAATCCGACATTGGGCAGTATTAACCCCTTAGTTGGTGAATGTAACGATGGTTATTTGAATGATATTCGCGGACGGCATGTCGAACAAGCGCATGTATTTAATGCCCTTGAAAATGCTGCGATAGGTCATGTTGATGAAGGCTGTGTAGGCGCAGGTACAGGAACAAGTTGCTACGGTTTAAAAGGTGGGATTGGTACAGCATCACGAAAAGTTGATAATCACACAGTAGGTGTGTTGATGCAAACGAATTTTGGGCGCTTAGATGAATTAACCGTATTAGGCGTACCGATTGGACAACATCTCACAGCGAATGATGTCCCTGATAATGGTGATGGGTCAGTTATGGTCATTATTGCGACAGATGCCCCATTTACATCACGACAATTGGGTCGTTTAGCGCATCGGGTTGCTTTCGGTCTAGGACGCACAGGCACAGTTTGTCATCATGGGAGCGGTGATTTTGTGGTGGCATTTTCGACAGCGCCACTCACCGATGTTATACCAGATCATCATCAATCCAATATCAATGCGTATTTTCAAGCAGTTGTCGAAGGGGTCGAAGAAAGTGTTTATAATGCCTTATTTGCAGCCACAACCACACAAGGCATTGATGGACACCAACTCCAAGCACTATCACACGAGCATGTCCAACATTGGCTAAAGCACTATCGGCGCTTAGGCTGATTCTGATAATGGTGATTGCTTGCGATACGCTAAAATTGACTGTCGCATCATACCAACAGCATGCTGAATTAATTCAATATGCTGCATTTGGTCAGGATTTAGATGCCCGACCCAACCATCTGCTAACATCTCTGTGTATCCAACAATCGGTGTCAGAATATTAATCATCTCATGGCGTAAAATAATTTCTTGATCGTGAGTGATACCAATTTGTTGGGCAGTAATCGCCAACTGTGACGCATAACGACTGATACGCTCAATAGCATTTTGTTGGGATACAGGTAAATGATTTTGATTGCTTTCGAGCAATAATTGCGATTGCTTATGAATGATGTCTTTACTCTTGAGGATAACATCGTACATGATAATGATTGTCCCATGATTAATTATAACTTATAAATTAATCATACCACAATTTATTACTAGAAGTATTAAGGTTTTGCGGATAACGAAATGAATGTAACCTTCGATAAATTTTTATAGCGTGTAGGGAATGGACTTTATGTCCTCCCGCTTGGCGGACGCAGATAGAGCAACGCCCCTACACATCCTCTATTTTATTGATTGTCATACTTATTCTTAAGTATTTTCCAGACTCTACAGAAGGCAATCACAGTAAATTATTTGAAGATACAGTTCTTGAGTAAAATCTTTAAAATGGTATTTTACCGAAACCCTTCCCCACATCATGCTCTGGCGCTCATGGGTGGAGAAGGGAGGATAGGGTAACATATGTAATGTCTGGAAAAATTCCAGATTTTACGACATTTCAAGAAAATAGCGCTTTAGACAGCTTTTGCACGCATAGCTGCTGCCCCTTTTTCGATCAATTCATCAATACTCGCATTCGGGTCAGTATATTGCCGATAGTATAAGGTCGCATACATGCCACCCAATGCCAATAAGTCATCGTGTGAGCCATCTTCGATAATGTGTCCTGCTTGCATCACCAAAATACGATCTGCATCACGCACCGTGCTTAAACGATGAGCAATCGTCAAGCTGGTGCGATTTTCAAGCACACGTTCCAAGCCTTCTTGGATATAGGCTTCTGTTTCGGTATCAATACTACTGGTGGCTTCATCTAGGATGAGAATACTCTCAGGGCTATGAATCAAGGCGCGTGCTAATGCTAGTAATTGCCGTTGACCTTGCGATAGATTTCTACCACCGGGTAGCAATTCAAAATCATACGATTGGGGCATCTTATCAATGAAGGGTTTGGCGCGCGCAATCTCTGCTGCGTGTTGCATTTGCTCTAATGTGATTGAGTCATCAAACAAGCGTAGATTATCAGCAATTGTGCCATTGAAGATATACGGGTCTTGTGGCACTAAACTGACAAAACGGCGTAAGTCTGCCAAACTAAGTTCACGCAAATCAACACCACTCACTTCAATGCTACCATCGGTAACATCATAATAGCGTGCCAATAACTTGACTAAGGTTGTTTTCCCTGCACCTGTCGCACCCACAATCGCAATCCGTTGACCAGCTTCGATTTCTAAATTGATATTGTTAAGCACAGGATGACCGTCTTTATACGCAAAGGTGACATCTGTAAATTTAACCGATTGCTTGAAGTCATCAATCGCAACTGGTTTTTCAGGTTCTGCGACACTGGGTTCACTATCCAACATTCGTGCGATGCGTTCACCTGCGCTGAAACCTGTCTGAATTTGAGCAAATTGCTCCGATAATTGTAAGATCGGATCGAAGCTCAAGCGCACATACTCAATGAAAGCGACCAACAACCCAATGGTCACACCTTCCCAACCCGCTAGCACTCCTTGACCACCACCCCACAAGACCAACGCTAGACCAACCGTCGTCATAATTTGCAACGTTGAGCCGTAGTATGTGTAAATATCGCGCAAATCCATATGCGAATCGAAGTAATCTTGGTTGATAATCTCAAAGTCATCGCGCGTCTTTTTTTCACGATTGAATAACTGAACCACCATCATTCCGTTAAATTGCTCGTTGAGGTAGGCTTGATAAGCTGCCATGATCTTATGATAACGGCTCGAAATACCCCGTAAACGTGTACGAAAGTACGCGCTTAAACCAGCCATCACAGGGATAACAGCAAGACTAATCAAAGCCAAGCGCCAATTGAGTGTGAGCATCACAATGATGATCCCAATTAGCATAATCATATTCTGCGCGACCATCACAATACTTGTCGATAATAATTCAGTCAGCGATTCAATATCATTACTCATCCGCGAAACGATGCGCCCTACGGGGGTCTTATTAAAATAGGAAACATCTTGCTTCACGATATGTTCAAACAATTCTTGTCGTAAGTTCAATAGGGCAGATTGACCAATGGTTTGTAACCAATAGGTGTAGCCAAATTGAAAAGCAAAAATCACGACGATTGTCCCAAGATACGATAAACCAATCGGTAAAACGCCACCTAAATTACTCGTTGCAATCGGACCATCAATAGCTTGTTTGACGAGATAAGGCAGCAAAAGTTGTAAGCCTGCTGTCAAAAATAGCAAGATAATCACACCGATTAATTGCCATGAATAAGGACGCAGAAAGCGCCACAGCATCTTTACAAGAAAGCTATCACTGATACTGTCGATGACAGGTTTTTCATCTTCAATCGTGTAATTATCAGTTGTTGCACTGATGTATTTTTTATTGAGTAGCTCGTCTTTAGTTTTTGTTGTCTCACTCATGCTAGCATTTCTCCTTCTTGTTGTGCTTCACGTTCAACCATGCTGGCATATAAACCATTTTGCGCGATAAGCTCATCATGCTTGCCTGTTTCCACAATGCGACCCTCATCCATGACCACAATAAAATCACAATCTTTAACCGTTGCCATCCGTTGGGCAATGATAATGCTGGTGCGCGTTTTCAAAACAGTACGTAAGCTGGTTAGGATTTCGGCTGCGGTTTTGGTATCTACCGCGCTCAAGGCATCATCTAAGATCATGATGGAGGGGTTACGCGCAATCGCACGCGCAATCGCAACCCGTTGCTTCTGACCGCCTGATAACATCACACCTTTTTCACCCACCAGTGTATCGAGTCCATCAGGCATTTGTGCCAGATCATTACTCACACGGCTAATTTCAATCGCACGGTTGAGATCGTCATCTGTGATCGTATCTTGACCCATACGCACATTTTCATGCAAAGGTTGGCTGAATAAAAATGTTTCTTGTGGCACATAAGCAATATTACGGCGCAAATCGTCTAATTGAATCTGGCGCACATCATGGGCATCGACCAATACATGCCCTGCATCCACATCACTGACACGCGATAGCAAATTCACCAAGACCGTTTTACCACTACCAGTAGGTCCAACCAACCCCACAACACTACCACTTGGAATTTCCAGATTAATATCATGCAAGAGGGTATTGCCATCAGCAATCAGTGTGACATCCTCAAATGTGATATTGCCTTCTGATGCTTCCATTGCCACCGCATCAGGCGCACTGATAATTTCAGGCGCACGTAAGAGTGGGGTAATCCGTTGCATAGCCCCTTGTGTTTGTACATACCGTTGATAAGTCGTGCCAATCATCAATAAGGTGCGACGAATCAAATTGAGGTAAAGGATAAACCCTGTTAATTCACCAATTGTCATTACATCGTTTACAACCATCCGCCCACCCAACAATAGCACCAAACCTGTTGTCAGATAGATAATCATCTGTGGCAACATGCCCACAGGCTCGTTACGACGCTTGAAAAAGAGCCAGCGCCGACGATATTCTGTATTTTCTTTCAGGAAGGCTTGGCTCACATGCGCTTCACGTCCGAATGTTTTAATTGTTTGGATACCACTGACTGAATCTTGTACTAAGGAGGACATATTGCCTGCTTGATCTTGTACCCGTTCGGAAATGGGTACGAGGAACAAACCAGCACGCATCTGAATAACTGTACTAATCGTCAAAATGGTGACGACAATCAGCGTCAATTGCCAATTAATAAAGCTCAGTAACACAGCCGACATAATGAATGCCGTAATCGCATTACCACCACGATTGAAGCCCAATGCTAGTAATCGCCACACCCAATTAAGGTCAGTGAACATACGGCTAATAAGATCACCCGTTGCATATTGCTTATAGAAGCCATTATCTAAAGTGACCATGTTTTCAAACACAGTTTTGCGAATATCATAATGCACACTATAGGCAACTTGACCACTGTAATGACGTTGGGCATAAAACATCACTACGGTAAACACAGCAACACCAAATAATAAGCCAACACCTTGCAATACTTGGCTCATGATAACGCCATCTTCTAGCAAGTTATCAACAATCATCCCCACAATTAATGGCTCAAGTGCCATTGTAATACCACCTAAACCACCACTGAGGATGGCTAACCAAGCCGCTTTTTTATGGCGCATAACAAAGCCCCATAACCAACTGATGTTGGCTTCCGCAGGTCGCTTCTCGATTGGGTCTTCGTTCGACCCTGATTTACTGAGTTCGGCTACTCGTGATGCCACAATCGCCCCTTTTGTGAAATATTAACATGAAAGTCACTTAATTTACCCTATTATGCAATTTTACGGGTAAACCGTCTATAGCCACGCTTAAATGTTAAGCGTATATTATTATTATCCTCATATGTGTGAAGATTCCCTGAGCGTTGGGTGATCGTATTGTAATATAAAGGCTTTTAAGATCTTTTATGATCTCTTATCAGAAAAATATTTTATGAGTACCAATTGATAACTTGATTTAGTCCATTAAGTTTTATGAGAGGCTTTTTGATTATTACGTATTTCATAACACTTTTTAATCATCTATCAATCTAATATATACGCAATTCTATTGACCACTCGCTTACAATAAAACTATATTATTCGATATAGCAAAAGGAGTTTTAACATGGCTACACTTACGAAAACGACATTTAACACACGCATTGATGTGCAAGAAAATTCACGCGCTCAATTGATTGAACTATTGAACCAGAATTTAGCGGATTTATCTGATTTATATAGCCAAACAAAACAAGCCCATTGGAATGTGCGCGGTATTCACTTCCAACAATTGCATGAGCTATTCGACCAAGTAGCAGGTGATTTGCCGCTATTTGTTGATTCGATTGCAGAACGTGTTGGGACACTCGGTGGGTATGCGATGGGGACAACTCGTATGGCAGCCCAAAATTCACGCTTGCCAGAATTCCCAACTGATGTCACACAAGGTGAAGATGTCGTACAAATTGTTGCAGAACGTTGGGCGCAAGTTGCTGGCTTAATTCGTGATGCTATCGAAGCATCTGCTGATATTGGCGAACCCACAACTGAAGATCTCTTTACAGAGATTTCACGTACAGTTGATAAAAACTTGTGGTTCATTGAAGCTCATCTTCAATAAAAAGTACATCTACTATACCCATTAAATATAAAACCATCTCTATAATTAGAGATGGTTTTTTTGTTTCAAAATACGGACTGTGCTTGATGGTCTAGGTGATACGATCAGAAAGGAATATCATCTAAATCTTGTGGTGAGTTACCACCATCATAGTTATTAGAGTCATCATAATTGCTACCACCCTCATTATCGCCACGACCTCCTAAGAGTTGGAAGTTTTCAGCGCGTAAATCCAGTGATGAGCGTGGTTCACCATCTTGACCCATATACGCACGCGCCGAAACCGTGCCTTGAACCATGATCTGTGTACCCTTTTTGACGTATTGATTGGCAATTTCTGCTAACTTATTCCAGCAACTCACATTTAGCCAATTAGTACGTTCTCTTTTTTCATTGGTCGTGCGGTCTGTCCAACGGGTGGTTACAGCCACGCTAAAACTTGTGACTGATGCACCACTTTGTAGATAGCGCATTTCGGGGTCACGCCCTACATTACCAATGATGATTGTTTGTTCAAAACCTGCCATGATGTCTTACTCCTCGCATTATATAGGTAATTTACAGTGTGCAGAATAGGCTTCTGCTGGTCGGCAAGTCGTCAGGCGAATTGCTTGATATGGTGCTGCACACGACTGTGTTTGTTTGTCAGCGAAGATAACGTTTTTCGCCTTACTTCCGAACGTTTATTCTAGCATAATATGTTTCAAAAAGCTATAAAAAATTTGCAAATAATGA
>JBAUIA010000011.1:0-1539 GCA_049680565.1 Phototrophicaceae bacterium | reverse complement strand
CGTTACTGGAAGATGCAAGGTTTGAAGCAACCCGAACTTGCCAGCACGAGCGCCCTATCCTCAGAATTTGTTGTCGAAAAAGCGCGTCCTGTTCAATCCTCATCAAGCAGCAGTAGTGGTGGTGGTGCATTCTGGGATAGCTCAGGTGGTAATGGTGCGGATGATTTACCGCTATTCGCATCGGCTAATCGCTCAAGTAACACATCTAACGATGATAGTGGCGAGGTCGAATTGACCAACCGAGAACTCACAGGGAATGTGCAAGAAGGCAATGAAGATGATCTATATGATCGCGCAGTTGAATTGGTGCGCCGTCTTGATAAAGCCAGTATCAGCTTGTTACAACGCCGCTTACGCATTGGCTATACCCGTGCTGCCCGCCTCATTGATGTAATGGAAGCGCGTGGCGTAGTCGGACCTTCTAAAGATGGTAGCTCCAAACCGCGTGATGTCATCCCTGAGTAAACATGCCCTAGTAAAATTACAAAAAACGATGTCCGCTTGGATGTCGTTTTTTATATCACAGCACATACAATCCTTTGTCATAGTTGAAATGCTCATTGTAAGTACTCTATAATAGAGTAAGCTGTTCATTATATAGGACTATCAACAATGGAAAAACAAAAACGCAAATATGGTGATCCACGTCCCAATCCATTGATGCTCATTTTATCATTTTTCTGGACGCTCATTAAAGCGATTTTTTCTGGTATTGGCTGGGCAAGTCAACACGTAATAAATGGTATAAGGTGGGCTATTCAGTCTGGTGCAAGTGGCGCATGGTATGGTGTTCAACAAGCAGGTCAGGTGCTATGGTGGTTTGCAAAACAACCGTATCGACTGTTACGCTATATCCTCAATGGACGCATCCCACAATTTGAAACCGTGCGCGAAGAAGAAATTTTCTGGCGCATCAAACGTCGCTTTCGTCGGCAACGCATCTTCTTGCTCAATGCTTTAGGATTTGGGGCATCATTAGTAGTTGGTGCAAGTGTAGCAATTATAGGTTATCAAAATTGGCAAAGTGCTATTGCACGATCTGATGAGTTTATCAGATTTTATCGTAGTGGTTTTTACAATGATTTGTTTGCTGTAGCAAGCATCACAGGCGTATGGATGGTCATTCTAATCGGTCATTTTATTTTTAATAAGATGGGTAATTCAGAAGACAATGCCATGAAAGAAGCCTTTGACGAAGAATATCGCCGTATTACCTATCAAAAACCTGAACACATACCCGCCTTACAGCATCCACCAATTGGACGTTTAATTGATAATGCTTATCAAGATGATGAACCCTATTTTGATGATAATGAGTCTAAGCCAAAACGCAATGGCGCTCGGCTTTAGTTATTATCAGGTGCGAGTGGTAATTCGACCCAGAAGCACGCGCCACCTTCAACATCGTTGTACATACCAACTTGTCCATTTTGAATTTTCATCATCTCGGACACAATCCATAAGCCTAAGCCTGTACTAGCTTCACCATTAGTGGGTTGGGTACTGATTTTGGATTTGCTAAAGGGTTTAAATAAGAAT
>JBAUIA010000010.1:0-1915 GCA_049680565.1 Phototrophicaceae bacterium | reverse complement strand
ACAGGCAAGTTATAGTCATCAATATTGAATACACCGCGTTTATTGAGCTTATGTCCACCTAAATCTAAAATCGGTTGGTCAGCATTGATTGATTTAACGGCTCTTAGGAAAAATTCGTCAACGTAGTAGCGACGCATCGAATACCATAGTTTATTAAACTGTGTTTCAAGTCGCCTAGTCTCAACATCAGTTAAGGATGTATTCTTGAGCAAAATCGATCCAACCTTTCGGTGTTGTGCCTTTATGAAAACTACCGTCAGATTTGAGGACACCACGTCCTAAATGTAAAAAAAACACGTTATCATTATCATCAAATGTGCGGTCTACCATCAGATCACGATATGGAGATGCTGGAGGCAACAAATCAATTAAATCAGGTTGCCACAAAGAATTGCGATATGCTTTAATGTCATATCCTGTTTCTTTAAAACGTACAGAAATTCGATCTCCAACATCATATTGTGGTAAGTCAGGATAAAAATCCAGACTGAGTGAACAAAACAACTGATAATCAAAGAGGCAACCAAGGATATGTAAGATACCATCTTGCGTGCGTGCAGTATCTAAGCGAACCCCAATCGCTCTCACTTTTTCATTGGTTTCAGAAAGTAGGTCTGATAGCCAGTTTTTGGACGTAACCATTGTGTCCATATGGAGTGTCATCACCCATTGGGTCGAATTAGGAATCATAGCAGATGCTAATTCCAGACCAATCGCATTATTATAGCTGCCCCATGATTTCAAATCTTGTTTAGGCTTTTGAAAGCGATGCCACCATCGACGCATTTTTGGGGGAATCGGCAAGGTGTGATTGAGAATAACATTGATATTAGGTTCATTCAGTAACCATGCGCCATTATCATTAGGAGAAAAATTATCTACGACCCATAATTCATATGGTGCATCCGTAAGTTGCTGAATACTACCGATGCAAACCTTGAGAATATCACTTGCGGTATCGTTCGGTAGATACGCTGGGATAATCAAACGTGGAACAGAAGCATCAGATATGACATTCTGTTGAATGGTTACGCGATAGCTTCGTCCATCCAATTTAATTGTTTTTTTGTTCATAGGCTTGGTTTTTGTGCGACAATCGCAATGCTGTCCATCCAGTCAATGCGATATGCTTCTGCGACAGCTTTTACGATGAAGCGCTTAATTAGATTTTCTGGCAAGTCAACTTTGCCGTAGCGTATATAATTAGGAACTTCGTAACCATTCATACGAAATAGCCCATAATAATCACCTATTGACCATGCAGTTACGTGAGTGGAATCGCCCCAATACCGTACTGGATGTGCCATATTAGGTACAGTTGATATATATATCCCACCGGGTTTGAGAACATTTAATACACCACGAATGATTTCAATCGCTTCTGGAATGGTAACATGCTCTAATACCTGATTTGACCATGCAACATCGAATTGTAAATCATCGGGAATATCTGCCACATTGCGAAAATCTGGGTTCGATTGTGGGTCAGGTTCAAGCGAGTAATAGTTGCAATTCCCAATCACTTTTTTTAGTGGCATATCAACACCAGAGCCAACATCAAGGATATATGTATCGGAAGATATTAATTTTGTTACCAGATCGTAAGGATTATTGAGAACACGTAAGTCTCGAATACTACCAAATCGTTCAAAGCATTCACGACGATAACTCGATAATTCGCTCCATGATATATTGTCTGACACAATTATTTAACCTCTTAGACCGTATGGAAAGTAGTTATTACAACATATTAATGGGATTGTAATTTGAAGATAACAAGTGCTTATTTTGTACTGTTATCAAGATCAGTCACAACATCTTGATACAAAATTTGTTGTACATCAGGCACAAAATATGTCAGAAGATTCTCTGGACTGACAAAATCGATTAAATCTGATCCTCGCGGAGTAAAGTC
>JBAUIA010000009.1:0-3434 GCA_049680565.1 Phototrophicaceae bacterium | reverse complement strand
CTTTTTCAATTTTATCGGTGAATAGAATGATCTCTTGGCTAGCTAAATCAGTCAATTGCTCGCGCAATTTTGCAATAACATCTTCTATATCATCCATTGAAGGCTTGGCTACTGCATCAGCTTGATTATCACTCAAATCACCAGCACCTGTAATGACACGATAATCAGCATCATCTCGTTTTGCGAGATTAAGAACATCCGCTACGAGCGATGACGTTTCATCAGCAGATGCCAGTACAATATAAAGTGGCTTTACATCTTCGTCAGCATCTATCCCAAAAATATAGTGATTAAACCACTCAAAATTATCGATCATGATATGGCGTACTTGCTTGGGTGTCTGCGGACCATGTGGCATATTAGGATAAACTACTAATTTTGACCGCACACCTTGATCGAGTAAGCCTTGATGTAATTCAAAGGCATTGGGTACAGGGACACGTTTATCATTTTCACCATGCTGAATCAGTGTCGGCGTTTGAGCATTCTTGATATAGGTCATCGGCGATGTTTTAGCGTAAATATCAGGGTCATCCCAAGGCGTTGCACTCAGGTAATTAATGGTAAAGGGATGCACATCGGTATTCACATAATAGGTCATCCAATTAGAAATTCCAGCACCTACTGAAACTGCCTTAAAGCGATCACTATAGGTGGTGATAAATGCCGAAATATAGCCCCCTTGCGACCATCCCATTGCGCCAACATTATTCTCATCAATAAAACCCTCATCAATAAGCGCATCAACACCACTAATGACATCGGCGTAATCGCCTACCCCTAAATTGTTGACATTCAAACCTCGGAATGCTTCGCCATAGCCTGCGCTACCGCGATAATTAGGTTGCAGAATAATTGCGCCTTGTTGCACCCACTGATAAATCGGATAGATACGGCGCTCATAGCCCCCTAGCTTAGATTGAAACGATGTCCAAGTTGGTCCCCCATGTGTGATAACCAATAATGGATAGTGCTTCTCAGGATCAAAATCAAGCGGTTTGGTCAGGATACCTTCAATTTCTGTACCATCAGCACTGTGCCACCGATACAATTCATGCCTTGGTAAATCCCATCCTCGCGTTGGTTCGTCAAAATCAGTGAGAATTGTCAACTCTGATGAACTGGTATCGAGTACAGCTACGTCTTGATAGCGCTCGGCGGTAGTAAAGACAATCGCGCACTTTGTAGCCGCATCATTGAAGCTATATTGCGTGGATACAAAATTATCGAGATCGTCAGGTAAAAGTGTCGTAATCGTTTGCTCATCGGCTTCAAGTCTAAAAGGGCGGATACTTGTGCGTTGGAAAGCCCAAAAATAAATACCCTCATTAGCCCATTTCGATGGATAAATATCCTCATCAAAATCCAAGTTGAGTTCACGAATCTCGTTACTATCCAATGTTAAGATTGCTAGTTTGCCATTCTTATAAAATGCACCCTCTGAGCTTTCATAAACTCCTTGCTGATAAACCAATTGTGTTCCATCAGGTGACCAACAAGGCGAAAAAGTACGCTTGGGTGTTAGTGGGCGAATCTCATATGTATTGACATCGAGTAGATAATTTCTTGTTTCTAAAAGTACACCCATATCTGGTGCTGGCATGGCATTGACTGCGATTCGTTGGCTATCAGGATGCCAACTAAAATCGCGCACATGCAATGTGTCCCCATATGTTAGTTGTGTGACTTTTTTCGTATCAAGTGTCAGCATCCATAAGTGACTCCGTTGATAATCTACATTATCTTCGACGTAATCCCCAAATTTTTCCTCGCGCTTTTTCTCTTGAGGCGTTTTGGGTGATGTCGCTACAAATGCGATCCGCGTGCCATCAGGTGAATAAGCAAGATTACTAATCCCTGTTTCTAACTCTGTTAGGCGTTCGGCTTCGCCACCAGCAATCACTAAACGATATATCTGATTGGCTTTATCATCATTACGCTTACTCAAAAAGATGAGATACTGACTATCAGGCGACCAACGTGGATTGCCATTGCTGATTGTGCCAAAGGTCAATTGCCGAGCAGGTGAATTACCATCACTTGCTACCAGATGAATCTGATTGATAAAAGCGTTATCTTTCCAATTAGGTTGCGACACCGTAAAGGCAACCCATTGACCATCAGGCGATAATTGTGGATTTGCAGGAGTCGGTAATTCGATTAGCGTATCAATTGTTGTCGGTAATTGCACGATATATTAGTCCTCAATAACTTCAAAAATGGCTTCGATTTCAACAGCATACCCCAGTGGTAATGAGCCAAACCCGAGTGCGCTCCGTGCATGATAGCCATTACCCTTTTTACCGAATACATCCCAAACCAATTCGGACGCACCATTAATGACGAGATGCTGCTCAGTAAAATCAGGTGTGCTGTTGACACATCCTAATACTTTGACACAGCGTAAATTGTTCAATGTACCTGTAATCGTATATGCCGCTTGCAAGAGTTGCACCATACAGATACGGGCAGCGACCTTGCCTTCATCTGTGGTGAATTTATCACCAAGTTTGCCTTCATATCCGCGTGATACATGCCCCGAGGTATAGATCATATTGCCAGCCTGTGCAGCAGGGGCAAGATCACCCGGAGGGGAGTAATCGTCTAAATCAATACCGAGTGATTTTACTTTTTCATCAGGAGTCATTTTAAGCGCTCTTTTCAATAAAATTGTCAAATTATAATTAGCTGATTGTTCTCATATCACTCACGAAATTATACCAGCAAAATCAGATACCCTATGGTACTATTCAGAGGCAATCCGCAAATAAACTTAGGGATACGTATAACAATGCGACTCGCAGTATTTTCAGATATTCATGGCAACTTAACAGCCTTTGACGCTGTCTTAGCAGACCTTGCTAGCGTGGGAGAGGTTGATCTTATTTGGTGTTTAGGTGATATTGCAGCATGGGGAACACGTCCAGCCGAGTGTGTTGCAAAATTACGCGAATTACACGAACACTACGGCAAAGATAAATTTAAAGTCATTGGTGGCAATACAGATCGCTACCTTGTGACAGGTAAACGCCCTGAAGCACGTTCCGCTAATGATGAGGAAGGCTTCCAAAAACGGCAAGTCAATTTCGCACAACGCGATAATTTGCTCAATTGGGCATTATCCCAATTTACATGGGAAGATTACGAATTTATCGCAAAAACCATCGGACGCGAACTCTATACCCGTGTTGATGGCTACGGCGATGTCATTGGTTATCATGCTATTCCGGGTGATGATGATGCAACGTCACTCAACCTTGATACACCCCAAGAAGAAGCCGAAGATGCGCTCCTAGACCGTTCAGGACGCTTGGCAATTGGTGGACACACTCACAAAGTGATGGATCGCACCCTCGGTAATTGGCGCGTTCTCAATCCGGGCAGTGTCGGCTTATCCTTTACCGATGCTCATTATGCCGAGTGGATGCTCATCA
>JBAUIA010000008.1:0-2718 GCA_049680565.1 Phototrophicaceae bacterium | reverse complement strand
TTTGCTCCGTTATGTCATAGATAACTCTGCTAAGTATTATCACACCTATAATTATTAACAAAGATACATGATGTGTCCTAGGTATTACCAATTGAAAGCTCATTTGGTATCTTCTAAAAAATACACTTAAATATTCCCTAATTTGACCACGCGAGATAACTGCTGGCGACTAAGTATTACTGATAAGAATAAGGCAACTAGTAGCAAGATAGCGCCGAAAATAATATAGACTAATGCAATTTCGTTCCATGCTACGCGTACAATATAAGGTGGTAATCCACCACTAAAATCAAGAAATGGTAAAAATAATAAGGTGGTGCCAATACCAATTAATGTGCCACTCCCGACACCACTGATTGCAATCAAACCTTGCAGAATAAGAATATAGAGGCGCACAGAAAAGCCACTCATACCCATTGCACGCAGTGATCCTAATTGTGACGATTGAGCACTAAAGGATGCTGTACTCTGGATCACTGCTCCTATCAATGTTAGAACAATCGAAGCGATAAAACCAACTGACAAAAAGCCTAAAACACCTCGTCGACTAGGTTCAGCTTGTGCTTCTTCTAAGAGGGCTTGTGGTTCACGATAGCGTAATACAGGGAAGTCAATCTCAGCAATTGCGTTTTGAGCATCTGCTACAGTAGCATTATCATTAAGGTTCAGCCATACGTTGAAGGGCAATGGTGTCCCTGATATTTCAAAGATCGATTGGATGCTGGTTAGTAAGAAAAATTCATAATTGCTGGGATCAATCGTTGGGAAATATTCAATGTACCCAACGACTGTCGCTCGGATTTCAGTTTGCCATTCACCAAGTGCTTGAACCTCATAACGAATTTCTTGTCCAATAGCGATACCATATTCGTCGGCAGTATGCTGACTAATAATGATACCAGTGCGGTTATTTGCCAATTCGTTGAGCATATTTCCGAGTGGTACATCCGCGAAATCATCACGCATGAAGGTGACAGCCCCAAGACCTTCGCGATCAATACCAATCGCCAAACCTGTTAAGCGCCGTCCTGTCACTGACAAACGCGCATCATATAAACCAACACGAGATATGAAATCCACTGCTTCAAGTTCCAGTAGTTGTAAAACAGGAGGCGCATTGAAGCCTGTTACCTCTTCACTTGTTTCGCCTGTTGCCTCTTCTTGAGACTGCTCGGTTTGAGCATCAGGCACAGTCACCACCACCAACTCAGCACCCACTTGATACCGCACAACATCTAGTAAACTACGATCCAATGTACTTGCCATTGATGCAGTAAATCCGACCAAACTTAATGTAAAAGCAGTCATAATGAGCGTGCCACGATAACGTCCAACATTACGTGTTAGTTCACGCAATGCCATCAAGAGCGGGATATTACTGCTGATACCGATGAGTCTTGCCAAAATTGTGAGAACAATGGGTAACAGGCGTAAGAACAATAAGGTTAGACCGAGTGCAAACAAGGTCGGCGCGACAAATGCCAAAGGATTGGCAAAGGGTGATTCAGCAACATCAATTCCATCTTGTGTGAATAGCGTATAAAGCGCATATGCACTTAAGCCAATCACAATAAAATCAAGATAAGCTCGTTGCCACCATGCCTTGCTCGATATTTTATCGACTCGTTTGAGGCTATTGATATTTTGTTGTGTAATGCGCCATGCCAAAAGTAAACCACTACTAGAAGCAATCACCCCTGCCCCAATCGCAATAGTCAGGGCTTCGGTTGTAATGACAACCTCATTAACTGAACTCGTGCCAGTAAAATCTAAGAATGAGGCTGTTTGCCCAATAAGTTTTACCAATAGCGGACTCAAAAATAACGATAAACTTAAAGCTGTTCCAACAATGAAACTCCACATCAAAACATGAATCGTCATGACGTGGGTCTGGCTCATACCACGGCTACGTAGTTTTACATCTTCAGCTTGTTGTCGTGTGACTAACAAACCTGCAACCAATGAAATAAAATATAAAACTAAGCCACCCACAGGCAAAATAATGATAAATAATTGTTGGATTAAGGCATCTACTTCGACATTAAATGCTTGCAAACCAGCATCCGGTGAATCGCTTAAACGAATGCCCGGTAAAGCAAGATCTACAGCACGTTGTCCTGATGTACTTGCTGATAAAAGGGCATCAATCTCTGAGGTACGAACGTCACTCCCATCAAAGACCAGAAACCATGCAAGCTCATCGATAGGCGTTTCAATATCAGCAATTAAGGTCATCAATGTTTCTTCGGGAATGAGCATTTCTTGCTCGAAGAAACGGGGTGGGAAAATCCAGAGCGGATCACTCTCATCTCTAGGTCGCCAAAGTGCTGCAACATAAGCTTCAACTGCCTCCCCTCCTTGGCGTTGCAAGGTCAAGGTATCACCAACTTGAATACCGTTTGCAAAGAGCATTGTCTCAGGTAATA
The DNA here is from genome assembly GCA_049680565.1 of Phototrophicaceae bacterium. Lineage (GTDB taxonomy): Bacteria > Chloroflexota > Anaerolineae > Aggregatilineales > Phototrophicaceae > JAUZRW01. The sequence continues at coordinate 292 of JBAUIA010000008.1, read as the reverse complement.
AAAGCGGAATACGTCCTTCTGCATCCATTTCAGCAGGATAGTTGCCCGCAACAATAGCAAAACGGTCTTCTGAGCCTGATAAAGCGCTTAAACCGTATGTTCCAAGTGGACTATTTGTGTCAGTAAAGCGTGCTGACCAAGTTCCGCCGCTTATGAAGCGTACACTTTGTTGAACAGGCAAGCCAATCGTATCGACGAATTGTGCTTCAATTGTAGCCGTTGCAGTCGTTGCATCTTCAATTGCTAAGTTATTATTCCATGCACCTAAATATCGATAGAGATAGGCGTAAGG
>JBAUIA010000007.1:0-45370 GCA_049680565.1 Phototrophicaceae bacterium | reverse complement strand
GATTACGACAATGTCATTATCGTAACCTATACAGGCGAAATGACTGCACAAGATGTGTCAGAATCTGTTGCTGAACTTGTTGAAGTCGTAAAATCAATGCCACGCCCTGTTTATCAAATCGGTGATTTTCGTCTAGCCACAGGAACATTTGGCACTGTTTTACGCATCACCCATACGTTCCCTTCCATGTTACGTATTTACAAGGACGAAAAAATTATAGGACCCATTGTTGTCAATCAATTTGATAATCGATGGCTGCTTTTATCGCTCATATTGCTAGATAAGATGAATATCACACGCTTCACAATCTTTGAAACAATCGAAGCAGCACTAGATTATATTTTGCAACAATCAAACGCTTATGAGGTCTAACTGCGTTTTGATTTAACTTTGCGCGTATCTTTAGATAGACGGTTTTGTATAAATAGTCCGCCACATAAAAATAATAAGACAACACTACTTAAAACAAGCCAAGTCATTGGCATATTGAACAAGCGCGTTATTTGGCTCACTAGTGATGCAGGATAAGGTGCATTACTTTCCCCCGTAATTGCAATAATTTCTTCAATAGTGTCAATATCGGCACGCATGGTTGCATCATTGACGCCTAAGTAGCTTGCTTGCAAAACCCCATTGTCATCACGATCTACAAAAAAGATTGCTCTTTGCTCCATACTAATAACTGATAAACAATCCGCGCCGTCACCAAAACCGTGAATTTGTACTTGCGATTCTCCTTCACCTTTGAGATAGCGTTCAACATCCACTTCTGCTTGACGGATAACCTCATAATTATTGTTTGGATTACCGATTTCGCCCCCAACAACAGTCCCAACGAGAATCATATCGGCATTATTAACACGATCTTCGAGCGTGTAATTGAGCGCATCTTCCGATGGTGAGCAAGCATAAGCAGGGCTAGCAATTAATAATAGGCAAGCCAATGAGCAGCATAAGCCAATTGTCCATAGCAGATAATTTTTCATTGTCATGCTTGTTCCTCCTAATATCACCGTTTATCATTATTATAAACGATATAGACGGCTAATGTGTTCCTTAAAAGCTAAAAATGCTCATCCAATGATGAACCATAAGCATCAATTTAAGAAAATATGAACCACAAAGTCCCAAAGACACAGAGAAAAACGATAAAAAGTACCTCCTTTTTTGACAACAATTCAAAAGTGTTGGTTATTGTTTTAGTGAAATTCTGCTAGAAAAACTGAAAATAACCCATTGTAGAGTCTGTAAAATACTTAAAAATAAATATGGCTATCAATAGAATAGACGATGTGTAGGGGCGTTGCTCTGTCTGCGCCCGCCTAGTGGGAGGACATAAAGTCCATCCCCTACACTCTATAAAAACTTTTAGGACATTACACATTTACTGGGTTTAAAAAAATAGATTAGCAGAAGGTTTTGAACCTTCTGTGTTGAATGAACATCCAAAAAGCGTTTTTGATTGCTTAACTTAAAAGCTAAAAATGCCCATCCTATGATGAGCATCTTTTATAATGTGATAGCATTTCGCCCAATTAAGCAGGGCTTTGACCGCGTTGCCACATCCATTGACCCACTGTGATATTGCGCCCTTGAAAGCTCCAAATAGCCAACCCAATGAATACAAGCCCGACTGCGATTAAGATGCTCATATTGGCAATATCAAGCCCGTCTGTAAAAACGGCGGCGCTTGTATCTACATAGGAGAATAATGAAATCCTCTCCATCCAATTGAGTGATTCGACCATTGCAGATGCTGAATTAGCGACATAACTCGCAATATAGAACGCAAACATCACAACCAATGCCAACCGTCGACTTGGCATAAATGCCCCAAAGAACAGCCCCATGCCAAATAGTGCTACCATCATAGGATATGCACCGAGTAGCGCGATAATTAGCTGGCTTGGTTCAACATCAATGACAATGTCGGTACTAGCAGCAACACTACTAAGGACAAGTGCGCTCCCCACCCCTAAAATGAGCATAATCAAGAAGATAGCAATCAATAAGGCAGCCGATTTCATGACGACAATTTGCCAACGTGGTAAGGGCATCGCAACCACCATTTCGAGCGTGCCATTATCTTCTTCACCAGCAAGCGTATTGGTAGACATCATAATGACATACACACCGAGAATAATCGGCAAGATTTGAACAACAATTGACGCGATATAGCCTGCAAATGTTGCTATATCAATACCCATCGCTTGATAAATTTCAATATCTGCTAAAGCAGCCATCTCACTCGCCATTGATGGATAAATGGTAATGTACATTGATGCAAAAGCGGTTAATCCTAAACCCCAACCGATTATACCCACCCAACGCGAGAATAATTCGTGCTTAAATAAATTGAACATGCTCATTTACCTCCTGTGCGGTCATAATAGGCAAGGAAAATTTCTTCTAGTGTAACGTGCGGTGTATCAATATCGATGATGCCATAGGGGGCAGCCGCTTTTAGCATATCAGCTAGATTGTTCTGAATTTCGAGTATCACTTGATCGTCTGTACGACCCATTTCGGAAACCCCTTCAATAGAGAAGATATCGACAGGTGGCATCGTTTCAAATGTGAGGTTCATCCGCTTGAATGTTTGATGGGTGAGCGTTTCAACCCGTTCTGTTGCGACCAGTTCACCATTACGGATAATCCCAACGCGATCACACACATCTTGCACTTCTGGCAAAATATGTGACGATAAAAACACCGTCCGACCATCCGCTTTTACATTACGGATAAGTTCCATAACCGTTTGCTGAATCAGAGGATCAAGCCCACCTGTTGGTTCATCAAGAATCAGTAAATCAGGCTTGCCCATAAATGCAGCCACAATCCCCACTTTTTGCTTATTACCGCGTGAATATTCTTTCATCTTACGTGTCGGATCAAGATCAAGACGTTGGTACAATTTTTGCCTATAATTTGGGTTAACAGGATTGGCTTGCAACGATGCCAACATATCAAGAAAATCATTTGCCTTCATATTTGGATACAAACTAAGTTCGCCGGGCAAATAACCAATCCGTTTACGAATAGCAACACCATCTGTTTGGCTATCTAATCCAAAGATTTTGGCAGTCCCTGATGATGGATGAATGATGTCCATCAATACTCTTTGTGTCGTGGTTTTCCCTGCGCCATTGGGACCTAAAAACCCAAAAACTTCGCCTTGTTCGACACTTAAATTAACATTACTAATGCCACGATGCTTACCGTAATAAACGGTTAAATCATGTGTTTCGATGACATAAGTCGCCATCTGATTTTGCCTTCCCGTACCCAAATAGATCGATATGATTATTGCGATTAAATATTTTTAGGTTAATCTAAATAATAAATTTAGTCAACGATATGTTAGTTAAATTGATTATTCAATCATATATCACTTAGTCTCATGAGTATATTTTATCGTATATCACTTGGCTTCCATAAAATTGCTTGCATATCAAAGAGGATGACATCATAACAATGCCATCCTCTTCAGACTAATCTATACAATTAATATGCGCGTGCTTAACTACTGCTATTGTTGATATAGACGTTCACTTGGCGCAATGTACTACTATCATCACGCTCAAGACCAGTGGTTAGCTTACGCCGTCCCGTTAAGCGGATGGTATAGACACAGGGTTGCCAGCTTGCCGTTTGCAAGATGACCGTACCCGCATCGCCACGCGGTGTTGTGCCAGAAGGCAAGGTTGGTGCTACAAATCCACTGGCAGTTGTACTTATTGAAATCGCCCACTGTTGTAGTAATTCATGATCGACTTCGTAGGTTAGTGGCAAATCACCACTCAATTCACTACACAAATCGACGCTCAAATCCATTGATCTAAATTCGACCCAATTATTGATGTACATTGGATAAATAGCAGAATTGATGCGCCCGTTACCATCAATATCTTCGACTTGCATCTGTAGCCAAATGCGTTGCCCATTGGCACCTGTTGCTATTGGATTACCACCTGCTACAATTTCAGTCGTTTTGATGGTCAACAATGGATTGGCATAGCCACTATGGATTGTATTAGCGATCACCTCAATCCAACCATCAACATGATCTTGTACCACAATCGTCCGATCTGTTGGTGGTGTCGCAGGCGCTGTTGAGCGTACTTCAATCGGTTGTAATGGCGAACTGGTTGGATCAGATGGATTCATAATTTGATAGGAAACCACTGTGTTTGCCATCACATTGCCTTTGACAATTTCATTTGGTGTAGCCAATGAATCACTAATAGCATACATAAAGCGATAACGGGTTTGCTTACCTGTCGTCGGATGACTATCGGGGATATATCCCCCTAATTCAACTTTACCGAAGAAGCCATCCCCTGCTAATGCACGGATTGTTTCATTGGTTTCTACCGTTTTCGTCACCAAACCAGTATTGCTGAGTGCGCCATTGGTGGCATCAATCGGTACATCACCATAGCTAGTGAAGTATGGGAAATCGCCTAATCCTTCACCACCAACACATAATTGTACACATAAACACGGTGACACATCTTTACGGACATCCGTTTCAATTGATTCTTCAAGAACAAGATCACTGCCATCATAAACAGTGAAGTAGACATCAGGACCTGCTGCGCCCAATGTTTCTATATTAATAAGTGGCGATAAGAAGGTTTGCTTGAAATCTGCTTCCATATAATCAATACGGAAGAAACCGTTCGCATCGCTTATAGCACTTCCGAGTGTATCGTTTTGTAGCCAATCATCATCAAAGGCTGTCACTGTTAAATTAGGCAAGCCTTGTGTGACCCTATCGCGCGTACAAATTCCCACACGTCCTAAAATAACCCATGCACCAAAACGACGACGTAATTCACACCAATTAATATGCGTGAAGGTATAATCAAATTCTGAGAATGCGCCATTATCGTGTTGCTGCCATTTAGGCGCAATAGTCGTGATATGCAGTTGAAGAGGCTCTGATGATGCCCCTTGATCTTTCTGATTTGGCATGCGCTCTAAATACAAATCGATATCTAGTGGCGCACCACCATAATCGACTTGCCGACCATCAATTTTAATCTCGAATTGTCCATTGCCATCAATTGTTGCTTCTGCAAGCAAGCGATTTGCTTTTGTGGACACGGCTCTGTCTGTTACGATTGATAATGTTTGTTTGGGATTCGCTGCCACCAACTCATCCACATTATCCTGATAATCGGGACGATATAAGCGAACTTTACCATCAGTAGGATACTCAATCACGTCTAATCTATTGCAAAGAATACCGCGAATTGTTCCTTGGATTGTGTAAATCATCGTATAAATCCTCTCGTTTAACGTATCGTGAACGTAAGTCACGTTAATTTGATTGTATTTCAAATCACATTACGCATAGAGGATTTCTTGTAAATAACTTGTAAATATACTATTATTAAATAATTTATCGTAATATAACTTTATAAAATGTTATCTTCTGATGAAGGTAAAATAGTTGTAACTGCGGCAATAAGTTTAGGAATATCGGCTATGACAACTTGCCATACTATATCTAATCGAATAATGAAGTATTCATGGATAAGGCGATTTCGCATTCCTGATATTTCTTTCCATTCTATATCAGTATATTGGGTTTTACCTTCCTCACACATCATTCGTCCGACTTCACCAATCACTTGTAATTCTCGGATAACAGCACTTTGTATAAGTTCATTATCCATAAAATCTATTTTTGACACATCTTTAGTGAAGCGTAATATCTTCTCACAAGCAATGAGCATATCCACTAACAAAACATCATCTGACCGCATAAATCACCTGTGCATCATTCAAGATGGCATGTTTCCTCAGATAGTTCGCACTCGTTTCTACAGTTTTACGATCTACCAAATCAACTTTTCTTCCAAAACTATCTGATAACTCTCTTTCCATGGTGTCCCAATCACTGAAAGTCAATTTAACAGGCTCATCAAAGCGTACTAAAATATCAATATCGCTCGTATCTGAAAAATCATCACGTAATACAGATCCAAAAAAAGCTAATTCTATGATTGACCATTTTTCACAAATAGACTTGATCTCATCAAATGGAATATGAATCGGGTATGGATAGGTCATCAATGTATCCTTTGCGACTTTTCCTAATTATACAACACGATAATTTTTATACCTGCAAATCATTCTATAACCCATTAAAACAAAAACGCTCATCAGCCGATGAGCGTTTTTGCACACACATATCCAAGAGGAGGTCTTGGGAGGGTTACACGTCGAAGTAGAGGCTAAATTCGTGTGGATGAGGACGCATAGCAACGGCATCTGCATCGTGTACGAGTTTGTACTCAATATACATTTCAATATATTCTTTAGTGAATACGCCACCTTCAAGCAAGAAGTCGTGATCGGCTTCGAGTGCCAAGAGCGCATCACGCAAGCTACCGGGTACGAGTGGTGTTTCAACTGAACCATCATAGAGATCGGTGGTTGCTGCTTCACCGGGATCAATTTGGTTTTTGATACCGTCCAAACCAGCCATCAAGAGGGCAGGGAAGGCGAGGTATGGATTTGCTGTTGGGTCTGGCCAACGAGTTTCAATCCGTTTTGCTTTTGGACTGTTACTATACATTGGGATACGTACAGCAGCCGAACGGTTACGCGCACTGTAAACCAAGTTTACAGGTGCTTCATAACCCGGTACCAAACGGCGGAAGCTGTTGGTGGTTGGGTTCGTGAATGCAATCAAAGCTGGTGCATGTTTGAGGACACCACCGATGTACCAGAGTGCCATTTGGCTTAAACCAGCATATTCATCGCCAGCGAAAAGTGGAACACCATCTTTCCAGAGCGATTGATGAACGTGCATCCCTGAACCGTTATCACCGAATAATGGTTTTGGCATAAATGTTGCCCAAAGACCATTTTTAGCAGCAACGTTCTTGACGATATATTTAAAATCAATCAACATATCTGCCATGGTAAGCATGGTATCAAATTTCATATCGATTTCTGCTTGGGACGCGCCACCTACTTCGTGGTGATGTACTTCAATTGGAATACCAAAATCAAGCATGGTTGCGGTCATTTCTGCACGCAAATCTTGTGTTTTGTCATTTGGTGGTAATGGGAAGTAACCTTCTTTTACACGGTTCACATAACCCATTTTTTCGTCTGGGCTGTTACTATTCCAACTTGCTTCAAAGCTATCAACTTTATAGGTACTTTCATTTTCTGCTGAACGATATTGCACATTGTTGAAAACGAAAAATTCAGCTTCTGGACCAAAGTAGGCTGTATCAGCAATACCTGTTTCTTGGAGGTATGCTTCCGCACGTTTTACGAAACCGCGTGGATCATTCGCATACGCTTCACCAGTAATTGGGTCGTAAATATCACATTTGATAGTGAGGGTTGGGTATTTGAAGAAAGGATCAACACGCGCCGTGCTGAGATCTGCTTTCAAGATCATATCGGATTCTTGAATATCTTGGAAACCTTGAACACTTGAACCGTCAAAGCCAAATCCGTCTTCAAAGCTACCTTCATCAAGCATTACCAATGGCATACTGAAATGTTGTGGCATCCCACGGACATCAACAAAACGCACATCAATTTCTGCAATCTCGTTTTCTTTTGCCCATGAAAGCAATGCAGCGGGTGATTCCATAGCGGATGCTGGTGGTACATAGTTAGGCATCAAGGACTCCTTTTTAGTCATAATTAATGATTCGTTACAATGTTCACAATTATAAGAAGTTCTGTAAAACCTTTCTTTAGTAAGAATACGACAAAATAATTGAATATTTATATAAGAAGTGTACAAAAGATGTGCGAGCATATCGCCTGACTTGTCACAAATAGCTAAATGCACAGCTTAGTAAAGTATATCATTAGAAAATATAGCCCATATGTGAAATGAATTCACATGAATTATGTACAAAAAAGCACTTACACTACAAAATCACGAGGAAGACAAAGAAAAACAGGTAATCGAACGCTATTGGATGCCTCATGACAAAAAAGAACCGTATACCCTATACTTTGCAAGATGAGTATGGTTCAATCGATACGATATAAAGGTACTGACAGTCCACCCTAAATTTTGCACCCAATCCATTAAGGTAAACGAAGCATATGGTCAAATCTGATATAGGCGATACCAATATCTTCAATATAACGAATGCTGAACAATATCGTTGCCAGATTATGCACTATCATAATCGCTTATCGCGCTTATATATTGCTGTCTATAAAGGCGATGATCGCCATGCACCGCCTATTTTTTACCTCTTGTTCATTGACGTGGGTTATTTCGATTGCCCAACATCATGGCAAGGCGCAGATTTTATGATTGATACGGGTGATGCGTGTATTCAACTCATGCTAGATACAGGTCTGGTAGGCGCTGCATTACTCCGCTTCCCGAATGCCTATGCGAGTATTACCGAAAATGCCTACTTATATGTCGCTACCACGAATGCAGATCGCCCGATTCGGATTATTGCCAGCAGCGCCAATATGATCCAAAAACTACCAGCTAACTTAACATAGAACAACCTATCCGCATGATTGTCTTATTTGATGTGCGTACAATAAGGCTAGAAACTTATGTAATCCGATGTATCATACTATCCGTAACCGACAGTATGTTGTTACAAAAAAAATAGAATTTATATTGTGGATAGCGCCTTATCCGCCGTGAAATAAATGAAACAATTTTCTAAGGATTTTTCAGATTTCAGATATTAAATTTAGCAAAAATAGATAAAAGAAATCGTTTTCTATCATCTATCGCAACGGTAGGATGTGATGATGAAGATGAGTACAGTTATTAAATTAAAATTGATTCAAAATCTTATTTATTTGGAGTATCATCTATGTCAACCCACACACACGTAAGCTCTGATGTTGATCCCACGCCTGAATTTGATGCCCGTTGTATGCACTATGTGCGTGGTTGGCAACATGGCGATATGCTCGCATCAGATGTGATTATCAACCTCAAGGAATTATCCCGTACAGCAGCAACTGCTGGGCATATTGCCAATGAAGCTCGCGCTGAACATCTATCGGGTTATATGCAGCATTATATGGGTAATTGGAATATCAGCATCATGCACTACGAAAAAGCACGCCAATTATTTGTCCGTGTGAGCAATCGTGCGCGTGTCATTGTGATGGATATCAACCAAGGCGAAAATTATCGCTATAGTGGCAAATTTAAACATGCGCGTAATCTATACCACAAAGCCTATGAAGCGGCTGTTGCTATTCAAGACATTCGCTTGCAAACACTCGCCATTACGAATGAAGGCTTAATGCTTATTAGTTTGCAAGATTTTGATAAAGCAGAAATTGCCCTCCAACGAGGCTTAGAGCTAACGCGCCAGTGGACAGATGATACCAACCGAGAAGCCTTATTGACCGAAGTATATTATGGTCTAGCACAGATTGCCCTTCATAAGAAAACCCACGAACAAGCATGGAAATATGCGCACTATTCGCTTAATCATGCTCGACAAGGCGAAAATATGCACAGCGTTGGCTTGGCATATCGTATTTTAGGGGATGTCATCACAGTGTTAGATACAGTACCTACTGAATCTGACTTTACAACACCTGAAAGCTATTATGGGGCAGCGCTGGAAACTTTCCGCGAGATTGATGCTGATGCCGAAATTGCACGCACGCTCTATAGCCATGCCACCAGCTATGCTAAACGTAAACGCCGTCGCCATGCTGCACAATTATTCCGTGAAGCGATGGTCATGTTCACCCGTTTAGGCATGACCGACGATGCAGCGAGTGCTGCCGAAGCCCAATTACAAATTATCTAAACAAATACCGACGATGAGAGGCACTCAAAATGCCTCTTTTTTTAATTTTGTCCATTAATCAATTGATGAGTGAGTGCTTATGACTTCTGATAATACCCAACGTCCGTTACCTGATATTGATGATGATTTTCGTGATCGCGTCAATGAAATCTACCAAGCATGGCATCAAAACCATATTCCATTTGCAGATGCCAGCCAACAACTCGAAACCATGCGCCAAGAAGCAATCGCCAATGGCAAAGTACTAAACGAAGCAGGCATCTATAATATTCTAGGCATGATTCATGGGTATCGTAGCAAGTACGATAATTCGATTATCAATTTCGATAAAGCCCGTATGATTTATGAAGAAAATGGTGCGATTCGTCGCGTTGCCACAGTTGACCTCAATTTAGGCGAAACCTATCGTCTTTTAGGAAATTTTATTCGCGCTAAAACGTATTTTCGTCGTGCTTACGAAGAAGCCACAACATTAGGTAATATGGGGCTACAATCCATATCTTTGACCAATGAAGGACAAATGTGGATCAGCTTGAAATCATTTGATAAAGCACATGAAACTTTAGAAGAAGCCTTGAACATTACCACAAATATTTGGCAACCAGAAGACGATGCTGATAAGATTCGCCGTGCTGATAATGCCTGTGAAATTTACCATGCCTTGGCAGGTTTGGCACTTGAAGAAAATGATCCACAAACGGCATGGCAATATGCGGTAAAATCTTACGAAAATGCTGAATTTTCAGGGCGTATTGTTCGGATGGGTTATGCGAATCGCGTCTTAGGCGATGTCATCACGGTTTTAGGGCAATCGCCTGATCCTGCTTTTAATAGCGATGTCGATTATTACTATGCCGAAGCCATGAGTGCTTTCAAACAAGTCAACGCTGAAGGCGAAGTGGCTAAGACCCTGCTCGCGCAAGGACAAAGCCTCAACAAACGCGGTAAAAAACGTTCCGCAGGCAATAAATATCAACAAGCGATGGTCATCTTCACCCGTTTAGGCATGATGGATGCGGCTGCCGAAGCGGCGCAAGCCCAAACAGAAACCATCTAACAAAATAGACTGACTTGTAAGGGCGCACTATAGCGCGCCCTTTTTCGTTTTGATGGTCACTCTAAATATTGATACTTAGCCTGTAAATAGGTCTCCAATATATAAGGTGTTGCATCAATCGCTAAGAATGCTTGACCATGTTCAACAGTTGCATCTTCATCAGGATACAATGCCCGCATCCATGTATTAAAGCTATGCAAAACAAGCCGTGATTGTTCAAATTCTTCAATGACCATCTGTGCTGCAACCCCGCAGCGCTCAACAAATTGCTTTTCTTGCCATACCGATTGCAATGCAGATGTATCCAAAGGTAAGGTGCGGTGATGCGCTACATGCCAACCGTGAGATGTGCCATCAAGAATCATATAGCTACTTACGGCTTCACCTAATAAGGGCACACCTACAGACCCCGGATTCAGTATGTGATACGCACCAACCATGCGATCAAGTGGGATATGAGTGTGTCCACAAAAGATCGTTTTTGCCCGACTGCTTGCTAATAACGTATGCACCCTATCATCATCGTCAAATTCATCAGGATAAATGCCTGTCCAACAATCATCTGGGATACCATGACACAGATGGACATTAGGTGCATCAGCGTACATCAACACGATGTCATCTGGCAGACCAGCGATAACATGATGCCAGTCATTGAGTTGCTCATGCAGCCATTCCAGCATGGTAAAATGCGCCCAACTATCTGGGCGACGAGGCGCTAGCGCATTGATGCAATAATACTCATTATTGCCACGAATCATTGTCCAGCGATTCTCATATACAACTTGCATGACTTCTGCTGAGAAAGGTCCCCAATTGACCATATCACCAGCGACAACCACATGGTCAGGTGTAAACTGACGCATATCATCCATCACACGGTCTAGTGCAGGTAAATTGCCGTGAATATCGGCTAATAAAGCGATTCGTGTCATCATTTTTGCCTTATAAAATAGTCTATACCATCAGTATAACGATCCGTAGATGATGCGTATAAGGTCAAAATTTTTGGACATTAAACCGATGATTCCCCTACTTTTTAAGCGAATCAAGATGTAAATCCCACGCATTCAAATCAGCAATAAAGCGATAGGCTGTCATATCCAGATGGATGGGTGTTAAGCTGGCATAGCCATTATGCACAGCCCATAAATCTGTGCCTTCTTGATCGAGAATCCCTGTTGGAGGTTCGCCGACAATACGTACTTTATTGCCATCTTGTTCGAGTTCGTCGCGGTAAATCCGCACACCTTGCCGTGTGATACGAATGCCTTTGCACTTGCCTTTAGGCACATTTAAACTCAATACTGTAAATTCTGGTAAACCCTTATTATTATCGAGCATCGTTTGTACAACATGTACCGCTACTCGTGCTGCTTCTGCATAATCTTCGACCTTATCCGCATCATGATCGGATAAGGATATGGCTAAAGCAGGTACGCCATGAATCGCTGCTTCTAAGGCTGCCGTGACTGTGCCACTATAGGTCACATCTTGCCCCATATTTTCACCGCGATTAATCCCTGATACAACCAGCCGAGGTGGAAAAGGACGTAAACCCATCGCACATAAAGCTATACAATCAGCAGGCGAACCATCAATCGCAAGCGCTGGCATACCGTTCGCTATCGTCACATCTTCAATCGTAATATCACTGAACAAGGTCTTCTTATGCCCACTAGCGCTTTGATTACGTGCAGGGGCTGCGATCTGAACACTACCGAATTGTTGCATGGCTTCTGCTAAGGCTTGGATACCCGGTGCATGTACGCCGTCATCATTGGTTACAAGAATAGAGGTCATAGAATTGCTTTCAACTGTTAACAGTAATTAAATGAGTTATAGTGTATCATGGTAAAGGTACTTAGAGGGACACAAGCGTCAGTTATAATACTTACAATAAACATCTACTTGATAAATTACCCTACTTAAACCATACGATTTATCAAACTTTAATCCCCATATAAAAGTAAACAATAATTATTACTGGCTGATTGTGTAAAATGGACGTAGCTACAAGAGGTGCTTTAACACCACACTAGAAATGTAGCACGCTAAAGCGAGGGTACACACAACATGGCAGAAGACCGTAGTTTCCAGACCAGCTATATAGAAGGTGTGGGTAAATTCCAGACTGTTCGCACAAAAGCATTCTTATCCGAAATGATGAGCTTGCTACGCGGTCAATCGGCAGAATTGCTGTCCTTTGATGATGTGCGCGCACGTCTACGCCTCCGTGAAGAAAGCTATAAAGGATTGCACGATATTCCACTTGATAAAATTGTCGGGAGTGTCGGGCGACATAAAGACTTCACAGGTAAATTTTTGCCCAAAACCAATGAGATGAAAGACCGTTGGAGTCGTGTCTACGCTAAAATGAATAGTCTTGAGGGTGTACCACCGATTGAAGTCTATCAGGTGGATGATGTCTATTTTGTGCGCGATGGCAACCATCGTGTGAGTGTTGCGCGTGAAATCAATTCGCCTACGATCCAAGCGCATGTGACCGAATTACCAACATCGGTTGATCTTCAACCGGGCATGACTTTAGAAGATTTAGACGCAGCAGCAGCGTATATCATCTTCCTTGAAGAAACCCAACTCAAGCGCACACGCCCCATGCACCAATCCATGCAATTGAGTGACCCATCAGGCTATGCCGAATTGATGGGACACATCTATTTACATGGTCAAGTGATGGAAACTTTATCAGGTAAAGCTGTTGCCACATGGGATGCTGCTGCCGATTGGTACGATAATATTTATCGCCCAGCCGTCACCCTCATCCGTAAACATGCTGTGCTAGACCGTACAGGTCAAAACAAAAAACATAGTGAAGCCGACCTCTATATTTGGATGGTCGATCACTTGCGCGATATTCGTCGTCAACAAGGCGATGAAAATACATCACGCAAATTTAGCCATGCACTGGTCGATTACCTTACAGAAAAGAAAATCCCGATTCCACGCGAATTGCTGGATGAAGAAGATGACACCGTCATGTTATCGCGCACACAAGTCATGCGAACGATTGACCTCAATGAAAAAGATAAAGAGTGATAAGAACCTGTTTTGAAATTCAATCATGATGTTAGAATCTATTTGACATCCCGTTGGATGTCCCTACAATTCACTTTTATTAAACTTTGTAGGGACGCACAACGGTGCGTCAGGATGTTGCGAAGCCTATTATTGAAAACGCTTCTTCTTTATAAAAGCAAAATGCTCTAGGTGTGTCCTAAAGCATTTTTTTTACGCGCTAAAAACTGGAGATATGCTCTGTATCTACAGTTTTGATTTTACTGGCTACTAGCACTGGTGAGTAAGGCATCACGCGCATCAATCGCAGGTTGGAAGTTAGAATTAACCTGTAAGGCTGTATTGAGATTGGTCAGTGCATTTTGGGTTTCACCAAGAGCAGCACGCGCCAAACCTGCATAATAATAGGTTTCTTCCACATAGCAGATACCATTCGGATTTTGGCAATTTTGGATAGTTTCACGCGCTAAACTGATAATCTCAACATAGAGACCATTGGATAACGCAGGATCATCACTGGCTTGTGCCACTTCATAATAGGTTTCGTAAATGCCAAATTGATACCACATCATGCGCCAAGGAATCCCAATTTCACGCGCCCGATCAAAGGCTAGTTTAGCATTGTCGTAGTAACTCAGCGCAATAGTCTCATTACCATTTTCGCGCTCAAAATTAGCAAGATCAACATAATTTGTGCCGATATTGAACCATGCAAAGGAATCAAGATTATCCACTTGTGCTTCATTGGTTGCAATCGTTAGGGCATTAATCATATTGGTAAATTCATCAGCATCATCACCGAGTAATGCCATCAATTCTGCTTCGCGGTCTGCGCTGTAAAGTACAATATAGGTGTAGTTGAAATGTTGCCAAAATTCTTCAATGTGCGCGTATGTATAGCTATAATTCTGACCTTCATAACTATCATCAGTCATGAATGTGCGTGTGTTATCATCATAGCCTTTTACTAGCAAATAATGTCCCATCCAGCCAGCGCCTAATTCAGGCGGATCATAGCCTTCTTCAATGATGACAGGGAAATTGTTAGCAATTAATGTGCGTAAAGTATCTACAGTACCGCCATTACGTTGTAACGCAAAAACTGAGATTTCAGGAACTTGGGTATTTACATACTCAATCATCTGCCAAGGGCTGACATTTTTATCTTCAATGTTCGGTTTCAAGAAATTTTGCGCCCGAACTTGATTATCACTATAACCAAATAAGGTCAGTGCGTTTGTGATCGTTGCAGGACCGCAGTTATTCCACATTTGTGCTTCATAACGTAAGCCTTGAATGGTATAGGCGCTTGGTAAGGGTGATTGCGCGTCATCTTGGGCAGCCACAGCCGCAATCGGAATCAGCAATATCGCTATAAACATCACACTACGCCATAGAAGTTTTTGCATCTGTTTGCCCTCAAATTTATCAGGTTTATATCTATTATACAGGGATTGGTAGACGATAAAATAGGCTACTCGGCAACGTTTAGCCAACGCCTGAACTATCCTACTGGCAAAATATTACAGCACTATAGCAAATATATGAGGCTAACCGATAAAAAAGCGCCATAGAAAAAAGACGATTAAGCCACCGCCGATGGTCAATAATAAATTCTTGAAGCGCCATGCAATCACTATCGAGGCAATGCTGGCGTATAAATAGGCATTATCAAGCGACAACGAAACTTGACCATTCCGTACAAGAGCTTCTGGAACAAGAATTGCCGTTAAAACAGCGACAGGCACATAGCGTAAGGCACGGAATAAACGCTCAGGGAGATCAATCTGCCCGACAATTAACATGGGGATATAACGCGGTATAAATGTGACCAGCATCATCCCGATAATTAAGATCAATTCGTTTTGTTTCATATCTCATCCTCCAATGCAATAACCGTTGCTTTAGGCGTAGGCAAGACACTTTCAGCAATAATCCCTGTGATAATCCCCGCGAGTGCTGCGACCATTAAACCACCATTATTGGGGATGTCACGCGCGATAATCGATACAATCCCTGCTACGATGGCTGTTAAGACCATCGGACGACTAATAAGCATCGGCACAACAATCCCAATGAAGGTGACAACAAGCGCAAATTCCAAACCTAAATCTGCAATCCCCTCAAGTTGTGTCCCTGCAACCACACCAATTAATGTCCATATCTGCCAATTGCTATACATCGCAATCGCTGACCCTAAATGATACCAGCGCTTATAAGGCAAATCTTGCGGATAATTATTGATAACAACGGCATAGGTTTCATCAGTTAACCAGAAGGCAAGCGGTAACATCCATTTTTGCGATAAATCTTTCATATAAGGACCCAACGAAGCACTATATAAAGCATGTCGCAAATTAACGATAAATGTCGTTAAGATAATCAAGCCAACACTTAAACCATCTGCAAATAACTTTGCTGCAATAAATTGGGCTGACCCTGCAAAGACGATCAATGAGAAGCCCATCACCGCAGCAGGTGTTAAGGCGGCTCCGATGGCAACTGCACCGAAAATTGTACCAAAAGGGGCAGCACCCACCATCAATGGAATGGTATCTTTTGCACCGCGCAAAAATTCAGAGGTGCGCGTAATCGATTGTTTTTCAGACATTGCTTTATCATTTCTCATAGTGTTACCCTACAAATTGTCCCGGTGGTACACCCATCACACGCTTGAACCATTTGCTCAGATGGCTTTGGTCAGCAAACCCAACCGCATACGCAACATCACTGATGCTCATGCCTGATGCTAGTAAGCCTTTCGCCCGTTGGATGCGTACCTGTATCAAATATTGATGCGGTGCTAAACCCACTTGTGCTTTAAATACGCGTGCTAGATGATAGGGACTCAGACCAGCCACTTTTGCAAGATCATCTAAAGCGATGTCATCTGCATAATGGCTTTGGATATAATCTTGCACGATGACAATTGCATGATGACTATATTGCACCCTTAAATGCTCGCGGGTATTCGTCGCATGTTCACCGATGAGCAACCCCATTGCTTCTCGTAGAAAAACATCTTTGACTAAGCGCGTTGGGCTACTTTCCATCGCACGATGCAAGGCAATCAATCGCTGTGCAATGACTTTATTAGCAAGCACAGGACTCTTAAATGTTGGAAAATGCCAATCTTCACCTGTGATTTCAGTCGCAATTTGGCGCATCAAAGTAACACCGGGATAAAATGTCCGATACTGCCAGCCTGCGTTATCAAGCGCATATCCGCTATGAATTTCACCGGGGTTAATCATCACAATCTCGCCTTCACGAATTTGTTGCCGATCCCCCTCAAAGTAAAATTCATAATAGCCACGCTCAATCACACCGACCACATACTCTTCATGAAAATGAAGCGGAAAGCGATGCGTGATATATTTGGCATGGAGCAATTCCATATCGCCATATTCAGGGATACGCCAGAAATTGGCTCGTTCAGGGTTTGATTTCATCATAAGGTTAGTCTATCGCATCTCATAGAATGCTGTCTTGTCGATTCTTGCGGTTTTTGGGCATATCTTATGCCAATTTTTCTAATTGATACTGTATCCCATTATACCTAATGACGTATACAGCGAGGCACTTTATGCTACAATATATGTATACTTACACATATATTGAGATCGTGTATCAATAAGAGGGCAAAATGTCCGAACAAGTCTATAAAATTGGTAATTTAGATTGTGCCAACTGTGCTAAAGAACTCGAAGTGGGCATCAATAAATTAGAGGGTGTCGAAAACGCATCCGTCAACTTTTCAAATATTACATTGCTTGTAGAAGGCAATGCGCCTTTTGCCCAATTGCAAGATCGTACCCAAGCCTTTGGGCATACCTTGCAAGATGAATCAACTTCCCCCCAAACAACACAAAAAAATGCCTCACGCACGGGTATTTTAGGATTTGTCGATTATTTGCTGAGTCGCAATGATACCCGTCTAGCTTTAATTGGTGCAGGGATTGTGTTATTAACATTCATCGCATCACTCATGACCAGCAACTCAGAATCCAATATTATCGTTGCATCGTATTCGATTGCACTCGTGATTGCCGTTTACCCGATTGCTCAAAAAGGTTTGAACGCGCTACGTATCAACCATCGCTTTACAATTGATTTGCTGATGACGATTGCAGGCGTTGGCGCGTTGGTCATTGGTGAATATCTCGAAGCTGCAACCGTTGTTTTCTTATATACGATTGGCGAAGCGCTTGAAGGCTATGTGACCAATCGTGCGCGTGATAGCATCGGCTCATTATTAGCGCTCCAACCTGATTCTGCTTTGCTCATCAAAGATGGGCGTGAGATGCAGGTTGCCATTGCCTCGCTGGCTGTTGGCGATCAGATTTTAGTCAAATCAGGTGAACGTATCCCGATGGATGGAACAGTCATCAGTGGGACAAGTGGTGTGAACCAAGCTGCAATCACTGGCGAAAGTATGCCGATTCATAAAACCATCGGTGATGATGTTTTTGCAGGGAGTATCAATGCTGAAGGTGTCCTAACTGTGCAAGTGACCGCTTTAGCAGAAAATAATACCCTCAGCCGTATCATTGCGATGGTTGCTGATGCTCAAGGTCGCCATGCACCTTCACAACGTATGATTGACCAATTTGCACAATATTATACCCCTGCGGTCATCGTCTTAGCCTTGCTGATTGCCATTATTCCGACAGTATTTTTCGGGCAACCACTTTTAGCTGCCGAAGCTAGCCAAGGTTGGTTGTATCGTGCGCTGACCATTCTCGTGATTGCTTGTCCATGTGCGCTTGTTATCAGTACCCCTGTGACCGTCATCAGTGCCATTAGCCGTGCAGCCCAAAGCGGTGTACTCATCAAAGGCGGCGCATATTTAGAAGCACTCGGCACAATCAAAGCCGTCGCCTTCGATAAAACAGGCACACTAACAGAAGGTCGTCCTGTGGTGATGGCTACTAAAAGTTTTGATTGTGATTCGGATGATCCGTGCGCGCATTCGGATGATATATTGGCGCTGGCTGCTGCTGTCGAAAGTCGCAGTACGCATCCATTAGCTCAAGCCGTCATCGATGAAGCCCAAGCACGTAATGTCCTTGATCGCTATACCCATGCCAATAATGTCGAAAATATGAGTGGGCGCGGTATCAAAGGCATCATTGATGGCAATCAAGTTGTGGTTGGCTCACATGCGTTATTTGATAGTCAATTTGAGCATACCGAAGCAATTTGTGAGATGGTTGCCGATGCCGAAGCCAATGGTCAAACAACCATGCTATTGCACGATGGCGAGCGGGTTCGAGGCTATATCGCTGTTGCCGATGATGTTCGTAGCACCAGCCAAGCTGTCGTCAATGATCTCAATCAACTGGGCTTAGAAACAATCATGCTCACAGGTGATAATCCCACAGTTGCCCAAGCGGTTGCAGACCGCATCAATGTGCAAGATGTGCGTGCCTCTTTATTACCTGATGATAAAGTGAGTGCGGTAGAAGCCCTCATGCGCGATTATAAAAATGTAGCAATGGTTGGTGATGGTATCAACGATACACCTGCTTTAGCAGCATCTACCGTCGGTATTGCAATGGGGGGCGCAGGGACGGCTCAAGCGATGGAAACGGCTGATATTGTATTGATGGCAGATGATCTCAGCCAACTGCCATTTGCGATTAACTTATCACGCTTTGCGCGTAATCTCATTTTGCAGAATATCGTACTAGCGATTGGCATGAAATTGATCTTCTTATGGCTGGCTGCAACAGGTGGTGTCACCATGTGGATGGCAATCTTTGCCGATGTCGGTATGTCCCTAATCGTTACCTTCAACGGAATGCGTGCTTTACGCTACCAAAAGTCTACACAAAGCAAATGATCGTAAGGGCGTACTGTAGTGCGCCCGTTTTGAGAAACATTTTCCCCAATTTGTAATGATTCGACTCCCTCAACCGTTTGTATCAATAAGGTGCTACAACAACTCTATAGGATAAGCACAATGCAATGGAAGCATACCACCTTATCGGATACAGCCATTCAATTGCTTGATGACGATCAAGTGATTGCGCTAATTCCCGATAACCCAGATGCGTTCGAGGTGCTGTATAAACGCTATGTACAACAAATCTACCGTTATTGCTTAAAGCGCACGAGCAATGTGCAAATTGCGGAAGATTTATGTAGCGAGATATTTATCACAGTGCTTCATAAACTCAAAACATATCAAGCAGGGAATTTTGCTGCGTGGCTTTTTACGATTGCTCACCATGCTGTGGTCGATCATTATCGCAAGCAAAAACCTGTTGTCGCCCTCGATAATATACAAATGGAAGGTGAATCACAGATGGTACAGACCATCACCAATCAATTATTGCTTGCAGAGTTGTTAGCTGATCTGACCGATAGTGAACGAGAATTGCTTGTATTGCGCCTAGAAGCAGAATTATCTGCACCTGAAATTGCAAAAAGAACAGGTCAAACAGCCAATGCCGTCCGTGTTCAGATTTATCGCTTACTCAAACGCCTACGAGATCGTTATAACACCACGATGGGAGAGGAGGCATGATGATGGATGAAACACGTCAAGCACAATTACTCGATGAGTATTTGAGTGCCTTGCAACGCAATCCTCAAGCACCGATACCAGCAGGCTTAGACTCCGACATGGCAGAATTTGCTCAACTCATGTTAGGCGAGCCATTATCGGATGTTGCTATAGACGATGATCGCATCTGGCAAACGATCCAACCGCACATCCAACAAAAAGACCCTATTCGACAGACAGTAGAAAGAGATTACTATATGGAAAACCTCAAAGAGAAAAAGAAAAATGCAAGCAATAATCGGGGATGGTTGCCATTGGTCGCAACCGCAGCTATTTCGGTACTTGTTAGCCTTGCCTTAGCATCTGTGATATTTGGTAATGGTGGTGATAATAGCGAACTTGCTGCTAGTCCAATAGAGGTCGTTACAAGCGCACCAATCGCCATTCAGCCACCTGTTCCAACATCAACATCTTTTGACCCAGCCTTGCAACCCTCACAAATTGGAATAAATGAGTCACCAACATTTGTTCCAACAGCCATGCAAGCAATCGTTCCATCACCACCAGTAACAATATCACTTGATACACCGCTTGAATGTGATTTTGAAGGTGAATTACGATTAGAAATCAGTCAAAATATCGTTGGCAGTGATGAAGACTTACAGATTATGGCAACCGTTAGAAATCGTGATACAGAAGAATTTTACATCGAAATTTTTGGAGGTTTTGTCACGGATGATACCTTTGTTACACTATCGAGTTCACAATCAGTACCAGTCCGCGATACAACCTTAGAAACCGACTTATCAGGAAGTGATTACCCAGCAGGGAGCTATCTTGTACGCTTACGTTTAGTTGATCGTAATGGCGAAACCTTATCCAGTTGTTCATTGCCGTTCTATATTGCTCAGTAATCTATGACGTTCTTCCTCAATATACGAGCATCTGATACCAATCAGGTGCTTTTTTTATGGCAATTGATTAGTTCGGGTTATGATAAGCTAAATTTAAATCAAAAAATGAGATTATTATGACCATGCCACAAAAGACAATTACGCTAGATCGCTTTTTAGTCGAACGCCAACAAGAATTTCCTGATGCGTCAGGACGCTTCACCCGTTTTATGACCCAAATCGGCACAATCGGTAAAATTATCGCCAACCAGATGCGCCATGCTGCCCTCAACGACCTGACAGGCACGACAGGCGAAACCAATATCCAAGGCGAAAGTGTCAAACCGCTTGATCTTATCGGCAATCAAGCCTTCATTGAGGCGCTTGAATATGTTGACATTGTCGGAATGTTGATCTCCGAAGAGATGGATGAACCTAAATCGCTCGATAGCAAAAGCACAGGCTTAGGCTATGCTGTGATGGTTGATCCGATTGATGGCTCGACCAATATTGATGTGAATGGCATCATTGGCTCAATTTTTTCTGTACATGATATTGATAACGCGACATCTTACTCTAAAGATGATGCGCTCACTCGTATTGGGCGTGACCAAGTGGCAGCAGGGTATATCATGTATGGACCGTCTACGATGCTGGTCTATACGGCAAATGATGGCGTACATAGCTTTGTTCTCAATAACGAAATTGGTGAATTTATTCTTCATAAGACCAACATCCAAATGCCCGAAAAAGGCACAGTATTCAGCGCGAATTTAGGCTACTACAGCACATGGAAGCAAACCACACGCGACTATAGCGATTATTACATGCAAGATAATGAATATTCATTGCGCTATTCAGGCGCGTTATTAGCGGATTTTCATCAAATTTTGCATCAAGGTGGTGTATTTTATTATCCAAGTACGCCTAAAAATCCACAGGGTAAATTACGCTTACTCTACGAATGTGCGCCACTAGCACTCATTGCCGAACAAGCAGGTGGGATTGCCAGTAATGGCGATATAGCCATCTTAGATATACAACCGACTGATATTCATCAACGCACACCGTTTATAGTAGGAAGCAAGTCAGAAGTGAATCATTTTCATGAGATGCAAAAACAAAAATAATCATTGTAAGGGTTTGCTAAGGTGACCGCGAAGCGTATCAATGCAGTAGGGACAGGGCATATGCTCTGTCCCGAAATTCTTATTGCATCTTATTCTGATGGGGGGCGATACAATGAATCATCCTCATCATCAAATGAAAAATCATCATCAGGAGCTTCCACATAGGGATCATGATTAACCCGTTGTGCAGATTCGGGTTTGTTGGTGTCATCGTCATCATCCGAATACATATCATAGGTATCTGCAACCGTCGTGACAGGTGGCATATCCGTATCATCCATCAGCGCAGGATGTGATCCTGTTGGCGGTGTATTTTGTGGTACAGCAGCATATTGACCAGTCGATGGCGCAACAGGATATTGCCCTGTTTGTGGCACTGGACGATATGCGCCTGTGCGTGGCGCTTGACGATTGCGTAAAGCGAAGAAGTAAATTAACGCGCCGATGACCGTCATTGCACCCATCACAATCAGTGCGCCTAAACCACCCACAACAGATTTTGCGAGTGTTGATTGTAAGCGTTCGTCTTGTGAGGGCGTGTCATCAACAGTAACAGCGTTCACAGGGATAAATTGTCCCCCATATGATAAGACTTGTGGTACGCCACTATCACTGACGGCTGCTGTGAAATCGTTGGGTGTTGTTGCCAGATAATCGGCACTCGCAACCCGAATCCGATATTGTCCTGCTGCAAGGCGTTGGAAGCATAATGTCCCACTGCTAGCACTGCTTGATGCTTCCATCAAGCCTGTATCAACAATTAAACCACTTTCAACCGCAAGAGTAGCACTAATACCCCGCACAATCGGCGGTTCATTAGGGTCTTGTGTACCATTGCCATTGCGATCTTCAAAAGCACGCACACATAATTGCCCACTTGATGTTTGTGCCGTCGCTACACTTGCTAGTAACACTGCAACAATCACAGCGAAAAATAATTTACGAATCATAAATGATCTCCTCATTGTTTGACCACAGGGTATAAAACCATGCTGATCGTCTGCTAGCAAATGTTAACGATTGCGTCCGACAATAAAGCCGACAACAACGCCACCAATCAAGACCGCACCTGCAATGCCTAATACAAGAATCCCAGCGATATTGCGGATATTGCCCAGTGGATCAGGTGTTTCTTCAATAATTGGCTCGTCATCAACAGCACTTGTATTCACAGTTGGGATGACTGCGACTTCCAAGCCTTCCACAGCCGCATAAGATACCGTAAACACTTGACCTGCTTGAACATTGACAGCCCGTAAACTGGTATTCAATCCGTACCCATCAGGTGCAGTACCGCGCATGGTGTAATTGCCTGCACTAAGTTCTTCAAAACAGAAAGGCTCACTGCCATCTGTGATGTATTCTTGTAACACTGTATCAGTATCATCGGATAAGGTGATTTGACCACCCTCTAACAAATCTTCACCTGCTTCTTGAATATTGTTGTTATTGAGATCATCAAACATCAAGGTACAAACACCTGTATCAATCGCCAATGGATCACTATCTGAACCTTGTTCGACAGGCGCAGTTGGTGCATCAGTCGGCGTGGCAGGGATTTCTGTTGGTGTCGGACTCACATCAGGGGTTGGTTCTTCGGTTGCTTCTGTTGGAACAACCGTTGGTGTTGGAATATCGGTTGATGCTTGCGCTGCTGTTCGCGGTGTTGGTGATGCAAACCCACTGCTTTGAGCCGTTTCGTTTGTTTCATCTGTTGGTTCTTCGGTTTCATCTGCTGGTTCTTCGGCAGCATCTGGATTACCTTCACTGATGATGAGTTGTTGCCCAATCCGCAAGAAACGGGCTTCCTCACGGGTTAAGCCATTCAATTCCAAAATTTCAGCCGATGGCACACCATATGCAACAGCGATGGCTGCTAAGGTATCGCCTGATGTAACCGTATGCACGATACGCCCACTATCTTGTGCGCCTTGTGCATTGACGAAAGGTGCAAATACTTGTGGGGTGGATGTGGGAGGTGCTGGTGGCATAACTGTCCCATCTGGATTAGCTGTTGCTTCTTGACCTGCACCCACATTGACTGTGCCATCGGCATTGAGTAAGACGAGCGTTGCCTCATCATAATAATTCTGATTTTGTGGTTTTGGTACGCTTTGTGTGGAATAGATAAACACGGTAATGCTACCTGCTGGCACGGTGGCTTCGACTGTTAATTGTTGCCAGCTATCAATTGCCCCTGACCAACTTGACCATGTGATAGGGCTACCAAAAGGATTGCCACCAACATTGCTACCAATACCGACGCGCGTTTGTGAGCCACTACCTGTTTCGCTATCTTGGAAAACCCACACACTAAAACGATAGGTATTGCCTTCTGCCACACCGCCAATCGTCTGATAGACGGCGGCGGTAAAAGTGGAATCACCACGCCCCACATTCTGGCTCGCATCGCCTTCGCGTTTGCTATCACCTGTATGTGGGAACGCAATCGGTTCGAGATTCATCCAGCTTGTCGTTCTAGGACTCGTCGTTTGCCAACCATTCCAACCGGGGGCAATCGCAAATGGTTGCGTAGCGCCAGCAGGGCGTTGATCGACATAACTACCTGAGCCATTAAAGCCCGGATTCTGTAAGAGATTTTCTTGTGCATGAGTCGTGATTGTTATCCATAATGCTGCGAATAGTAGGAGCATTATAGTGAATTTGCGTTTAGGCATTGCATTCTCCGCCATTTTTAGTTGAATTCTAGCTAACCTTAAGAGCGCGATTATAGCATGACGCAAACTTGAGTCAACAGGGGCGGATGCTTGCGCTTACCCTACGCTGCATTTTTTGTGCTGTTGAACCCCTTTCTGTTTCGGTCTATACTCAGCACCTTTGACGATATAAACAGAATTTAGTGATGTCTATGAAACTGCTGATTGTTGTCTCATCCTTAGATTTAACCCAACCATTTAGCGCTACACCTGCGTTTTGGCAATTGATGAAAGCTCTCTATGAAGTTGGGGTAGAGGTGGTTGCGACACCCTATCAAGGACCTGCGATTGAAACGCTCTGGTGGCGTGCCGAGAAAAATCCAGCCAAACTCTACGGCGATGCCTTTAAATCTGCGCGTGATGCAATGCGTGCTGTCATGCCTCCACCACAAGTGCAAATGGATGAAACCACTGCCTCCGATGATAGCAATCAAGAATCGGCAATGGATAAACTCACACGGCGTATGGCACAAACATTAATTGCACCGTTGTGGCAAGGTCATTTAGATCGCATTTTAACCCAACAAAACGATATTGATGCCGTGATTTTCCTCACTGTACCGCTTAATCATTTAGTGGGTGTGCCAGCTTATATCCAACAAAAATTCAATAAGCCTGTTTTCTATTTTGATGGGGATGTGCCAGCGAGTTTGCCCAATATGAAAGGGTTCGCATCGGGGTTTCGCATTTATCAAGGCGCAGATGTCAGTGAATATACTGCTTTCATCAGTAATAGCACAGGGGGCGAAAGCTATCTGCAACAATTAGGCGCAAAAGCCACCCATACCGTCTGGTATGCTGCTGACCCTACACTCTATGCACCGCTTGATATAGCTCAAGATTATGATGCTTTCTTCTTTGGGCATGGACGCGAATATCGTGCCGATTGGATTGATGCCATGTTACTCAATCCGAGTCAGCAAATGCCAGAGGCTAAATTTGCGGTGCGAGGCAAAAATTTAGGTAATCTGGGTGCTGTCGAACAGTTGCCATATCTCAGTTTTAGTAAATTACGCGAATATGTTTGCCGTAGTAAATTAAACCTTGTTATCACACGAGGCGCACATGCCAGTGTTCATGGCTCATCCTCCATGCGTCCCTTTGAACTCGCAGCCATGCGTGCTGCGATGGTCGCTAATCCTTACGATGGACTCGAACTGTGGTTTGAGCCTGATAAGGAAATCATTATCGTGGAATCACAAGAAGAAGCCATTGAGCGTTATCAATACTTGCTATCGCACGATGCCGAACGCCAAAACCTTGCTCAAGCTGCCTATGAACGCTTCCTCAAACAACATACATTCCAGCATCGCGCCCGTGAACTTCAAGCTATCGTTCAACAATATTTGTAAGCATCGCTGCTATAATTGCCCGACAAAAGTTAGTGATAACTATAACCACCATTTATAAACCTTGCATAATATTACGAAGTAAATTTCATACTAAGGAATGCCGTAAAATAAGGATTTTCGTTCCAAAGAAGCAATTAATAATTAATAATAAATATATCATAATCAATAAATCACTTGTAATATAACGTAATATGTACAGCTTTTTAACAAGTAATTTAGTCCATGAAAGGGTATAGCAAGGGGGTATAAAGTACTATAAGGATACTCATAGCTAAAATAAATAATTTCATTGGGGAACACCATCCATGTTTAATATCAACTTCAATTTTTGTAAACCAAAAACAATTTATGTGAGTCATATCGAACAAGAGAATATTGTTGCTGATTCACTAAAATTAGATCTTAAAGCATTGGGTTATGATGTGATTAGTACACCACACATCAAAGGTGAGCGTTACCTCAACGTAATGTGTCCTAAAATTGTGGAAACAGCCGATGCGGTGGTTGTCTTAAAAAGCCCATCATCAGCGCGCTCGCAACGCATTTGGGCAGATATAGGACATGCACGCTTGCATGGTATTCCTGTTATCCCAATGGTTGTGCATCAATTTGAAGATGATGTCCCTGTAAATTTCCATATCAGCGCTGTCGATAACTTTGAAGATGCTGTTAAGCAATTACATGATGCGCTAAAACAGAAACATCAATTTAAACAAAACGAAGTTGGTTTTACTTATACCAAGCATGTTTTCCGCAAAACACTCGTTGCCGCAGCGATTATGGTTCTCACTGTTATTTCTGCATTGCTGCCATAAAAATCATTCTCTGATGAATTACAAAGCGCCCCTAATAATAGAGGCGCTTTTTTGTTGCATCAAATGTTTATAATTTCAGTAATTCCTCAAATACAGCATATTCCAATGCTGCCCCTGCATCTAAATGATTACGATTTTTAGCTAAAGTGATATGTAAAGCGCGTAAAAATAATGTCACATTTTGCAATGCACCGAATGCTACCTCATCAATCTGAATAGTGGGTTTAAATTTGTCTTTTGTGGCAACTAAACTCATAAGCCATGTTTTATAAACGGACTGCGAGATCAGCTTTCGCTTGGCAATATCAAGCACAACCAGCGCAAGGCGCTCATCTTCTCCGTGCGTATAAATATGCTTTTGTGGATGGGTGAGTTTACGCGCAATCGTATCAATGATACGTTGATGAAGTGCTGTATCTGACTTTGGATGACGTGCTATAAATTTGAGTATATCGGCGGTGTGTGCTGTCGCATGATACCATCCTACAGGCGCAGCATAATCACGCAGATCTTGCTCTGCTAATAGATAAGTGAAGGTTGCGTCCGCTAATCCGTGAAAATCACCATCAGACATCCAAGGTGTTTTCAGATCATAGTAAACTAAAATTGATAACATTAAGGCTGAGAATGAACGTGTTAAGACTGTGTCGGTATCGCTCTCCCCGATACCAATCGTTAAATTGTGCTGCCATTGCCTTAAAAGCTGCTTTAAATCTGCTGGTTCGTATAAACCACTCATAATCCAGTGGGCTAATAATTGATACGCAAACTCATCCCGCAATTGTGGATCAGGATTGGATAAGTAAGGTCGCAATTCCAGCGTCAATTCAGCGAGATTTTCACTTTCTGGGATAGCACCTTTATGATCTAAAATAGATTGCCAAAATAATGGATCGCGCATCTCAAATCCCTCCCTACTTGTAATTGTTTTTGAAACTATAACGCTGACTTGTGTTCATATAGTGAATTAAATGTTAAGATTTTGTTCCTATTAACCTAATTTTCAACGTTATCTCATCTATTGCTCTTATGATAAGCGTATAAATACGTAAGCTAATCTTAGTTGAGGAAGTAAATTCAGCGTGAGTAACCCAACATTTTTCCATGATTTACCATCCATGGCAAATCTGCAACAAATTACCAATGCTAGTAATTATGCTGATGTACCATCTGATTGGCTGATTGCAATTACCGATGTGCGTCAATCGACCCAAGCTATCGAGCAAGGTCGCTATAAAGCAGTTAATACAATGGCAGCAGCAACGATCACGGCTGTCTTGAATAGTATCCCTAATGTCGATGTTCCTTTTTTATTTGGTGGTGATGGCGCATCGATTGTTGTCCCGCCTGAAGTTGTCAATGAAGTGCATCATGCGTTAGCTGCTGTGCGCCGTTTGGGGCGTACTAACTTTGCCCTTGATATTCGTGCAGGGATTGTGCCTGTTTCCGATGTGATTGCAGATGGGTATGCGGTCAAGGTTGGCAAAATTAATATGAGTGAAAATTTTCAGCAACCCGTGTTTACGGGTGGTGGCTTAGATTATGCTGATTCTTTGATTAAATCGCCACAAACAGCCCATAAATACTTAATCGAAGAAACGTTTGCAGGCGAAGCTGATTTTTCAGGATTTGAATGTCGCTGGAGTCGTCATCCTGCTGCTAATGGCGAAGTGTTAAGTCTATTGGTTAAAGCAACCGCAATAAGTAACGATCAAAATAACCGTATCTACGACCATGTTCTTGAAAGTATCACCGAAATTTACGGTGATGCCAAAACCCGTCATCCCATTAAGCTCGAAAATATGCGTGTCGCAACATCACCATACCAATATAAAAATGAACTCGGTTGGAAACAAGAAGGCAAAGTTAGCCTAATGGATATGCTCAAACTCATGTTTTGGGCGATAGGTGGATTTTTCCTTTGGAAGTATATCGACAAAATTTGGGATAAGTATAAGAACACAGTCCGTAATTCCACTGACCACGAAAAATTCGATGATATGCTCCGTATGACCATTAGTGGTACATCAGAGCAGCGTGCAAAACTGCAAGAATTTCTCGATATTTATCAATCCATAGGCGACCTTAGCTATGGGATGCACGTCGCACAACATAGCCTGATGACCTGCATCGTATTTGACCGCTTTGGGCGACAAGTCCATTTTCTTGATGCGGATGCAGGTGGCTATACGATGGCAGCAAAACAACTCAAATTAGACTTGAGAATGAAACAATCACAAGCACCAACTGTTCCCTTGATGAGTGCCTGATTTAAAATAATCAAGATCACCATTTCATAGTCACTATGAAAGCAACCTGATAATCGACGCTACTGAATCATATTTAAAACAAAACCAAGCGTTTACGGTTGGTTTTTTGTGCACTTATTTAAATTGGCTCAGGTCTTACTTACGCTGTATAATGACCCTAATGCAGTGATTAAGGAGTGACCCTATATGACGATGACAATTGGCGAAGTCGCAAAAATAGCTGGCGTTGCAACATCCACACTCCGATACTACGAAGATATTGGCTTAATTAGCCCTCCTATCCGTGTCAATAAACAACGCCGTTATGATGAAAATATTCTACCGATCCTTGCCGTGATTCAACTCGCAAAAGATTCTCAATTTACCTTGGATGAAATTAAAGAATTACTCTACGACTTCCCTGATGATGTACCGCTAGCGCATCGTTGGCAGATTATCGCGGAACGTAAAATTGATGAAATTGAACGTGTGATTCGCCAAGCCCAAGAAACCAAAGCGCTCCTGCATGAATCGCTAACCTGCCAGTACCTTCACTTTGAACTCAATGATGCCTTGTAAATATCCCTAGCTGCTACCATTCTTCTATTGATTATCATCAATTTTGAAAAAGTGCTTGACTTCAAGCTGACTTGAAGTATTAGGCTGTATATAGATGAATTGATTTCAGCATAAATAAATAGGAGATAATCCCATGACACTACCCGCTTTAAATATCTTTGCAATTGCTATTGCAGCCCTCGTTGAAGTGATCTTTAGTGCAATGTGGTTCAATGCACCATTTTTGTTCAATAAGCAATGGCTAGCAGGCATCGGCAAAACTGCCGAGCAAGTGGCGGCAGATGCTTCGCCTATATCACTCGTTGTGGCTGTTATTGGCGCAATCCTCACCGCGCTCATTTTAGCGATCTTCATCGGATGGATGGCAATTGATACATGGTACGGCGGCATTTTAGTCGGTTTGCTAGCTGCGATTGGATTTTCTGCCAATACTGCCATTATCAAAGATGGCTTTGAAAGACGACCCATTGGCTTAACCCTCATTAACGCCAGCCATGACCTTATTATCCTGAGCATCATGGGGCTTATCATCGCACTCTGGCAATAACGATAGATTGCGATTCTGAGAATAATTTTAGCGCACCATAAAACACTATTAATCATCAGTCACAAAGGAGATTATCATGGCACGAGGTTCACAAGAACGCGAACAAGAATTTATTGCAACAGCAAAAGAAACAACAGGGCATACTATCGAAGAATGGATGTCCCTTATTGAACAGGCACAACTTGAACCCAAGCCCAATACAATTTTGAAGCATATCAAAGCCCAACATGGCTTAAATCATCTGCAAGCTAATTATTTAAGTGGACTCTACCTCAATGAAGGCGAACCTGTTTTTAACTATGCCACCCTCACAGAGAAATTATTTGATGGTCATGAGCAATGGCGTGACCTATTCACACAATTGGAAGCGATGGTCACAGGGGCATTTGATGATGTGGTATTTGTCCCAACCAAAGCCTATTTTTCGATTGAAGGCACAAAAATTTTCGGCTGTGTAAAACTCACCAAAAAAGCGATTCGCTACGGACTTGATTTAGGCACATTGCCATTTGAAGGACGCATCCAGAAAGCAAAGTCACTCGGTGCAATGCCCAATATCACCCATATGATCGAACTACAATCAGTAGATGATCTTGACGATAGCTTACAAATGCTAACACAAACCGCTTTTAATCAGGTTCATGGTTAAAATCGAATAAAAGAGATTACATTTTAGATTTCGCTATGCAAAACCAATAAAATTGTGGATTGTAGGGGATGGACTTTATGTCCTCCCTTGGCGGTCGCAGACGGTTATCTACTTTATCGCTCTGTCCGGTAAATAGCTAAACAACGATTTTGCAGTATTTTGGGTGCGCTATACCCTTACAACAGTTACTTGTCGGATGAAGCATTATAGTAACCTTCGATAAGTTTTTAAAATTATATTCATACATACTTTCGCGCACATCCAACGGGATGTCCGCCGAAAATTGTACGATCTATTTTTAAGGAGTTATCGCATCTCATTATAAAACGATAGCAAATAAGAATCTCAAAAGGAGACCTCATAATGGTCACATCACTGAATACCCAACAATGGATAGAAACATTCGCATTAAATCACTGGGTTATTGAAAAACAACTCGATGGTATAAGCCATGACGATAGCATGATAATGCCACCCTTTAGAGCAAATTGCTTGAATTGGGTCACAGGGCATATTGTTGAACATCGGGATTGGATGCTCCGCGCACTCGACCAAACAACACTGATGCCAGCGCGTGAGGTTGATCTGTATCGGCGTGGCTCAGATACCATGCAAGCCGAAGATGAAGTTGTGCTGTTTCAGCAATTATGTCACTACTTGCAACAAAGCAAATCAGCCGTTATCAGTGGGTTGCAAGCCGTCTCAACTGATTTCCTCCAAGAAATACCAACGACAGGCATCCTGATGGCAAGTCATAAAGACAAAACCCGTTTTGACCGTCTACAAGGCTTGCTATGGCACGAAACCTATCATGTAGGACAATTGGAATTGCTACGGCAGCTTACAGGCAAAAATGACGCTATCTTATCGTGACTGTACTGTTTTTCTTTGTGTTCGCTGTGATTTTGTAGTGAAAATGTTTTTTATGATTAATTGATACAGGTTAATTCACATAAAGCGTATAGTAATTGTCTGATGACCATCCCCCTTCTATAATACGATAAATATCATGAGGGGTGCGCTTAATCTATGACAGACGATTTCTATATTCTTCAAGAGGATTTCATAACAATCTTTAAATTCACGCAATCAACAGATGATGCTGTCGAAAAATGGGCAAAAGCGCTTGATGAGACGATTCAGACAACACCCAAAGCAACACCATTTTATATCTTGCTAGATGTAAGCGGTGATAATGTCGAATTTACTCAGATGGCGCGTAACCAGTCAAAACACATTTTTACAAAGCATAAAAAACGTAAAGGATATATCGCAATGGTCTTTGAGTGGCGCACAAGCCCGTATTTTGCACGCTTATTTTTCTCAACCATTGGTAAATTAGGTTTTCAGCTTAATTATTTTATCCAAGATGCCCAAGCAAAGGCTTGGCTTACTCAGATGTACACTGAATCGCAATAAGCAAAAAATCAATTCCGTACAAAGACAACACGGTACGATGTAATCGCTTGTTCATTGGTATCGAGCGTAAAGCAGGTATCCGCTACCAATGTACTCGGTATCGGGTCACTCAGACCGGGCATGGAGACAATATAACTCAAATTATCTTCCATCTGGAAATCAGCATAGCCAATGCCACGTTCTGGTTTAAGCCCTGTCACAAAATTGCTTTGATTATTTTCCCATGCCACACGGATGGGTTCACCAGCGATTTCTTCTGCATTTTGCAAGCGTACACGAAATTCGATAATGCCTGATAATTCGACACTGCAAAATGTCTCAGTGATGAATCCATTATAGGTACGCTGCGGTGCATTCGTCGGTACAACAACGATGCCACTCGGAGTCTCAGTTGCGAAGATGCTGGCAGGTGTTTTTGTTGGTGGCGGAGGTAATGTTTGTGTTGGTGTTGCTGCTTGAATCGCAACTTGTAAGGGAACAGATTGTGGATCAGGCACAATCGTATCAGCACAACCTGTACGCCCCTGTAATTGATAAAATGTTCGCATGGCGCGTACTGCTCTTAATCCTGATGAACTATCGACATAGCCTGTACGCGCAAGGTTGCAAGCAATATTGGCAACTTCTTGGACAGGGTCAGCATTAAATTCAAGGCTTGCAAGTCGATTAATCGCTGTTCCTAAATCGCTATCGTAGCCATAGGCTAGCATAATTGCCACAACATAGTGTTCTTGTTCAGTCAGTTGCAATTGGTCAGGACGTGTACTGACCTCTTGGGTTGGGTTGATAAAATAGGCATAATACCAACCACCTGTTAAACCAATCAGTAAACCAATGACCAAGGCAATCAATGAAAATGGATGGCGACGGCGTTGATACTTACTATTCCGATAGACCGCTTCTTGTTCAGGCAATGAGGGTGGTGGCATCATGGTGTATTACCTCCATTGCACAATTGGCAAAATGTTTCCATCACAGGGCTTAGCCGACCAAAGCCATCGGCTAGCGCAACCAATAATTGAATATCGCCTAAATCACGCGAATTTGTGATATAGCGTTCGGTAATATCTTGCACATGCGCGGGAACATTCTCGACCCCTAAGCGTTGTAGGCGCTCGAATGCACCTGTAATATCTCGATCATTGACGTACCCTGCTGCAATCATCACCGTATACGTATCCTGATGAACACGCCCCAGTTCAGGTAAGGTACTGTTAGAATATTGTGCAGGGAAGCCCCAGCCTAAGCCTAAACCAGCGCCAATGCCGATGATAACCCCAATTACAGTCGAAATGAAAACCCTAACCATCTATTTTGTCTCGATTAATTATGTGTGCCTATCGTTTCTCTAATCTTATCAGAATCGCCATTTCTGGAAAGTGCCTGTCTGAAAACCGTCCCTCAGCAAAAATTGTTAGATAATCGTTGTGACTTACCAACCGAAATCTATCATATGGCAATCGCTTATCGTGTAAAATAAATGGCAATGTTAATTGTAACATTCGGAAAATAACTAGAAAATAAACGCGATTGTAAGGGCATACTATCGTACGCCCATTCTAGTAGTGGGTTTGCTATATAATTAAGTTTCGATAAATAATTGAGAATAGATCGTACAATTTTCGGCGGACATCCCGTTGGATGTCCCTACTACAACACCCTTATTTTGTAGGGAAGCGCAATGGCGCGTCCACGAAAGTATTTATGGATGTAATTTTAAAAACTTTCTGAATCTTACTGCCCTAGATTTTAAATACGATACACCCTATTGTATATTTGAAGATAAGAACCTAATGACTTTTCTTGTACAAACACTCCCTAAATATGCTATTTTGTTTGCCAGCATCACAGCCCCTGTTATCAAAGGTGAGCCACATCGGATTTATCGTGCGCTTGAGATGAAGCTAAACCAGCGTAGCGACCATGAGGCGATTCATGTTGTGATGGATTTAACAGATTTTGATCTAGCAGATAAAGCGCCTATCAACCACTATGTCGCTATTTTTGCAACACTCTATGAAAAATGGCACTATCAACGCACGATTACCTTATGGATTTCAGTTGATAAAGCCTATCAAGATGTCGTCAATTATCTCATCCAAACCTTATGTATCCCTGTATACGTCTGCCCAAGTCGTGACGATGCCTTAATTAAAATCTATAAAACCTATGGCAAAACCGAACCATTGCCTGATCTTGAGAGTCAAAAATAATATTGTGACGACTATTCAGACGTTTGATGTGAAATAGACTGTCGAAAGGTCAGCAGACTAAGCTAAATAATAAGTCGTAATCTTAGCTTTCAACCATCAGCGAGTCAGCTTTTTTCTGGCAATAGATCGCAATCAGGAAAAGAATCGAGTCATGTCCGAGAACTGTACGGGTATTTCTTATTAATTTTCTTCGTGCTTTTCGCGTCTTCGTGGCGAACAATCACTTTAAAATATACTTTTAGCATATTTAATTTCACATCAGACGTTTCACCTGAATAGATGCACTAAATCTGCAAGGTGTTGACATCCCAAATCATCATTGCTTCCCCAACTAATGGCTGTGCAACCCCCAATAAAATTGTGCCTGCTGTGCCTGCTTTTTCATACGCCAGTTCAAGCGCATCAGGGAGTATCTTCCGATGGGATACATCATCATGATATTGCCGTGCTAATGCTAACGATGCTTCTTTTTCTGGAAAATGAATATAAGGATGAATATTGTTCTCGGTGATGATTAAACTATCGCTTGCCTGTGCATAAATTTTGTAAACCCCTGCCATATCACGGTCTGATGGCACACCCATGATGGTGACAATCGGGTGTGTGAGGTGCGACTCAATACTTTTAAGAAAGTCCTGTGCTGAATTGACATTAATCGCACCATCAACATACACCGCAGGCGCATCTTGCAATTTTTGTAAGCGTCCCTGCCATATCACCGATGCCAACCCCTCTCGAATCCGTGCAACATATTCTGGCGAACTGTGGTCAATGCCTTGTAAACGACTGTGCATATTACCAACCGCTTGCACTGCTAATGTCGCATTTTGAATTTGGTGGCGAGCATAAAAAGGTAAATCAATCTCGCCGTAGCGTTGTAAGCTAAAACGGATACCAGTAGGGGTATTGCTAACGTACTTGCCCATATCGAGTGCGGAAAACCAGAAAAATTCGCTCTCTTTTGCTTCGGCTTCTTTTTGCAAAATATCTAACACAACAGGGTCTTGCGCGACACTATAAACATAGCTACCATGCTTAATAATACCTGCCTTGTGCCATGCAATGCGCTCTAAATTACCTAAGTATTGGGCATGTTCGGTAAAGATTGGCGTAAATAACGACACTTTATTTTCAACCAGTGACATATCATCAAAGCGTCCGCCACGCCCAACTTCAACGACGGCTGCATCCACATCATTTTCATCCCACCATTGTAAGGCAACCAATAATAAAATCCCTTGTGGACTGAGGTATTGCTCATCGCTGAGAGTTGCGATTTGCGCGTCAATGCTGGGTGCAAGCATATCCATAATGCGGATAAAATCAGCATCAGGGATCGCTGCGCCATCAATACGGATGCGTTCATTCCAATAGCGTAAGTGCGGACTCGTAATTAAGCCTGTCTTATGCCCCAACGATTGCAATAATTTGGCAGTGATGGCTGCTGTACTACCTTTGCCCTTGCTGCCTGTGATGACACAATACTGGCGTTGGCGATGACGTGGCAAACCTGTCTTAATGAGTAAGGCGCGTGTGTGGTTGATATTGCGCGTATGCTCATCTAAACCACGTTTGATGATGCGCGTGCGCCGTGTGTGCATCATGTAATCAATTGCTGCTTGCATCGAATCGAAGCGCATAATGTATCCTCTATTTCAATCAGTTTCTAGCTTGCCCTATATTGACCTATTGTGACCTTCAACTAGAAAAATCTTATTAAAAATCTTAAATAATTTATCCGAAATTTATCTTTCTGCGTAATGATAAGCATAAGACAGCACATCAAAATAGACAGATCGTCAAATAACATTTATCACAAATTTACGACCTCTGATACAAAAATTTGTTATAATTTGTAACATAGTTCGCTTTTAGGAGGCATAATGCCTGTCAGTCTTAATTGGTATGGTCGCTCACAACGCATGGTGCAGGCACGGTTTATTGGTCAATGGGATGTCTCTGATTTCATCACCACTTATGAAAATACGGCTGCATTAATGCAGCAAGTTAGCCACCCTGTGCATGTGATCTATGATTTTAAGGAAAGTACGGCAACACCGCGTGATCTTTTGGCAGGATTCCAATTTGCCAATCGGATTTTACCATCTAATCAAGGCGTTGTGGTCTATGTCAGTGCAAATGCTGTTATCAAAGCCTTTGTGTTGATGGCAAAACGTATGGGCTTACCTGCTGTAGAGCATATCTATAATGTTGATACACAGGAAGATGCGTATCGTATCATCATCGAAAAAGCACATCGCGTACAAAATGTCTGATACCGTTGATTAGAAGAGTCGCAAGGCTCTTTTTTTATGGCAACCGAGACTGCTCCACATACAAAAGATTTGAAAATCCATCTGCCGTGACCTGCGACCAACTAACGCCAATTCGGGTCGCTGTCGCATCAATATGAGGTAAGCCAATTAAGCGCCCACTGCGTGTTACAAGCTCTGTTGATTGTAATTCGCCGTTTGCAAACCATACAACCAGCAAATCATCCTCACTATTAACAACAACAGGCAATGGATTATGTATCCCTGATGCCGATTTCGCCCATTGGATACTTGCACCTTCCGGTGTTAATAAAGGGGCTGGTAAACTAAATTGCTCATCCGTCAATTGACCGCTACTCATCAAAATAAATTGACTATCATCAATACGACGCACATTCCATAAAAGATAAGCAGTTGTGGCATCAAAACCAACGCTAAAATCGGTAATTGCATCTGTCAAAGATAGATTGTTCGATGTAATGCGCCGAACATTGACGAGTGTTGGTGCGCCAATTTCATCAAAGGTGGCATGATAAGCATCACGTCCGTTATTACTGAGCCAAAAAAGATGAATCGCGCCATCGCTATCTTGGATTAAAGCAGGGTGGTCGCCATCAATCTGTAACAAATCGCCACCCGTTGGACGACCCGAATCATCAATCTGATGAAGATATAAATTGGTTACTTCACCTAAGCCACCACTCCACACAATCCGAAATTCGCGCTGACTAATCGGTATCACACTATAATTGCGCGTCCTCTGATTATTAACAGGGATGATGCCTGTTTCAACTGTGCCATCAAAGCCGATGGTACTTGCTTGAATCCGCAAATTGAATTCGCTGTTATTGCGATCCAGCCATAATTTAAGCGCACCTTGTGAGGTTGATAATAAGGTTTGATCGTAGGGGAAAAATGTTGGCAAATCAAGCCGATGCTGCACATCTGTGATGCCTTCTGTAAAGTGATAGGCTTGCCCAGCATAGGCACCGACCCACGTTATCATGCGGTCTGCTGCGGTATACCTAAAAACAGGGGCAGCGCTTTGCTCCGCTTGGGCAATCAGTTCAACGTCTCCCCAATTTGAAATTGGTAAATCGACAGGTACAAGCGTTGGTAAATCTGATGTAGGTACGGCAGTCGCTACGTCAGGTTGTTGACCTGTGCCACAACCCACCAGCACTATCACCCACAGATAATATAGCCACCAACAGCGATAGATTGGATTACCCTTCACGCTCAAGTACCTCGATTGTTAAGCGTGCAGGGTCACTCGGCGTGCCATCTTCGCGGTAAGCAATCACTGCGATAATATGCCGTCCGATACCGCTTGCTTGCCAATTCATTTCTGTGCGGAAAATTGGCACAGAAGCAGCATCAACAGGGGTCGAGAAATTGATTAAGGCATCATCAACATAAAGCTCTACTAAAGCAATGCCTGCGGTGCTATCACGCGCAACAATATCAAAATTGAAATCCACCCCGATGATAACTTGTTGATTATTGGCAGGTGATAAAATTTCAACTGACGGTAAATCAGGCGTGGGTACAGCCGTAACATCGCTTGTCCCAAGATTACATCCTGCTAGCAATAGGATGAGGGTTATCATGATAATAGCTTGTTTCATAAAACGCAGTCACCTTTAAATTTGAGTGTATATGGATGAGCGTGTAGCATCTCATTATTTTACGATTTTTCCCCCAACAGCACATCGTCCAGAATGGGTAATATATGGCTTGGTGTTGGGGTGCTTATGTGCGTGCGATCATAATGAGATTTGATAGCAGCTTGTTGAATTGGTGGTGGACAATTAGGATCATAAGCTAAGGCTGTTAATAAAATAGCTGCATCTTCGCTAGAATAATCACGGATGGTCTGTGCAATCTTCAAAATAAGCTGATACATCATCACGCTTTCACCTAACTTGTGCAACATCACAACAGTGCTATGCCATAATAAGCGCCCCCAGTGATCCAGTCCGCGCATCATTAACATTGTGCCATAATAATGCCCAGAACGTACTAATAATGGATATTGAAAGCCCATATTTTTTAGCTCGATAAAATTATTGCGGATGGCTGTCGGAATATCATTATCGACAGCATCAAACATCGCTAAGTAAAAACTGGTCATCAATGCCAAACGATGATTGTGATTATCGAGCGCGATTGTAAATAAGCGCACGAATGCAGCATGGGCTTGATCGTCCATGTTTAATAATAAGTAGCATTCAGGCAGATAAATTGCAGCTTCTGACCATACAGGGATATTAGCTTTTTCGAGTAAAGGTAAGGCTTCCTCATAGCGACCTGCAAAGAGTAAGGCAGCAGGACGAGCTACTGCTACAACGGAATCTACATAGGCATTTGGTTTAATTTTAGACGGTATGTCGATGGCTTCAATCATATCTAGAATGGCAAAACATTCATCCACATCACCAACCATTACTTTGGTGATAGCTAAGAAACTCATCGCTGTATACCCATCCCAAATATACTCAGAATCTTGTAGCAAAGCCCAACTTTCGCGCGCATAATGCTCTAAGGTATCAAATTCATATAGTCGCATTGCAAAGATAGATTGTATCGCCCGTAATCGTCCACGTAATAAGGTTTGATGCTCAGGGATAGCTAGTAAGGTGCGTGCATAGAGCATTTTCGCTTCACGCCACAGCCCTGCCATCTCCGCAATATAGCCAACTTCAGTCGCAATCAGAAGCCAGTCATAATAGGCTTGTTCCAGTGCATAGAGCCATGCTTGCCACAGATTGCCCGCATCGGCATGGAAGGTATCCAACATTTTGAGCTTCATATCCACATACAATTGCTCAATCAAATATTCTGAAAACTGGAGATAATACTCACCATGCGCTTGCTGTGCTTGCTGATACAAGTCGCTATCCTGCAAGAGATGCTCATTGATATACTGTCGAATTAGTGGATGGAAGCTAAAACGTCCATTTGCCTTGCGTTGCAATAAAGCCGTTTGGATGAGATGTTTGGTATCCATTGGGTTTAAGCCTGCCACGGCTTCGGCTGCTGCTAAGGGGAATCCTTCCGTATGGAAAACACCCAACAGTATCAAGGCGCGTTTTAACGCTGGGTGGAGTAAATCCAGTGAATAATCGAAGGTTGCACGAATACTCTGATGCCGTTCAGGGCGATCATTTTCATTCGTTGCTAGCATATCAAGATTAACGCGCATCCGCCGATATGTCTCTTCAACCGACATGACCGAAGCCCAACCGGCTGCCATTTCGATAGCGAGTGGCATGCCACCAACAAGATCACAAATTTTGCTAATGAATGTTTTCTCATTAGTATCAGGCGCAAAATCGACAAGCCCCAAAGCAGCACGCTGTACATAAAGCTGATAAGCAGCACGCTCATCAATTGCAATTGCATCCGAGACATTGTCTAAACCCGTGAGTGCAATAACAGTTTCACCGCGCAAATTGAGAACTTCCCGTGAAGTGACAATGATATGAATGTCCTGTGTTTGTTCTAGTAGGTCACTCAATTGTTTAGCATAAGATAGCAAATGTTCAAAATTATCGAATACAATCAACATCTGCTTGCCACTGAGATAAGCACTCAATTGCTGCACAGGATCATCGTCACTGGTATTCATAGATAATGTGCTGAGTAAAGCAATCAAGGGGTTGTGCTGTATGCTAGCAAGCGGAACAAAAACTGCGCCATTGGTAAAATACGCTTGATATTGATGTGCGGCTTCTAAGGCGAGCCGTGTTTTACCCATACCGCCAATGCCATGTAAGGTGATAAGGCGTGCATCGTCGCTCAGAAGCAGTGTCCGAATGTGAGTGAGTTCATCAGCACGCCCAAAAAATGGGGTCAGGGTTTCAGGTAAGGTTGTGCGAATCGCTGCTAGTGTGCGAGTACTACGTTTGACATCTTCGCTGAATAAGCCCAATTCGCGTGCTTTGCTGGCTGCCTGTGTCCTATTTTTGACATACAGCTTGCTATAAATCTGCTTGAGATACCACTTTATAGTATAGAGCGTTAAACCTGTTCGATTCGCAATCTCTTGATTTTTCATCCCATCATTCAACAACTCTAAAATTTCAATCTCACGTTCTGTCAGATCAAAGGTTGGACTGGTCACAGGGGGTATCGACATCGTACTCACTCATCAAAACTTGGCGGATACTATCATGATTATACTGTATCATACGCTACAAATACCCCGATAATATCAGCCTCATTTACCCAAATAGCCAAATACCATCCTTAATCCCCAAAAGTTTGAAAATGGTTTCATCAAATGCGTGCGAATTACAAATTTGTGAGCTATTATTAGCGGACAGGGTGTAAAAGCAATATTAAAAGGTAAATCTATGCCTAAAATATTCATTTCATATCGACGCGTTGATAGCTTAGAACGTACTCACCGCATTGCGGATTGGCTGACACTAAAATATGGCGAAAAAAATGTTTTCGTAGATGTAGATCGGCTCGGTGGTGGTGTTGATTTTGAGGATGTTCTGCAAGCTAGCCTCGATCAATCGAATGTGCTACTCATCATAATTGGTCAACAATGGCTTGAAGAACTCAATCGACGCAGAGATGATCGTCAAAATGGGAAAGATTTCGTCTACCTTGAAGTCGTTCAAGGCTTACAGAAAAATATTGATCTTGTTATTCCTGTTGTAATCAATAATACACCCTTCCTTAACGCAGACGATTTGCCCATCGAAATGCACGAATTAACACGCCGACAATATGCGCGTGTGCGGTCAAACCCTGATTTCCATAAAGATATGGATGTGATACGACAAATTGTTGATCAAAAATTTTGGTATGAACGAGCTATCCGCTACGGTGCAGGATTCTTAGCAATTGTGGCAAGTATCATCCTAGTGGCATTTATTAGTGTCAATGTATTCCGTGAGCCTCCTCCTATTTCCGATCAAGAAGCCGTCAATACCTCCGTTGCCCAACAATTAACGGCAATGGTCTTACCATCACCCACCAATACACCCAATTTAACAGCAACATTTGATCGTCTCTTACAAAATGCGATTGTTGAATTAACAGAAACCGAAGCGGTCAACATTGCTCAGACCCAAGCACAATTCACAGATACACCCACAGCAACCGTGACGCTGACGAGTACGCCACTACCAACAGCTACCGCAACCCCTAATTTGCAATTAACGGCATCTTTTGAAGAAACATCGGTTGCTTTGGATGCCCTAGCAACACAATCCTTTTTAGATGAACAAGCCACACAAAATGCACAAGCAACTGCTAATGCACCGACCAATACACCGCAACCAACCGTGACCAATACGGCTACAGCGACGAATACACCAACATCAATGCCAACGACTACATTAACGCCAACCGCAACAATCACAGCAACATCAACGGCGGATTTCGTTGCAACTGAAGCAGCACAGATCAACATGACCGAAACTCAAATTGCCGTAGCAACCCAAATTTTTGCCACAGCCCAAGCCCAAGTACCCCTGACATTAGGGCATGCTGATACAACGATTCCGCTAAGGGTTCGTACCTCACCATCGATAGAAGGACAATTTGTGACCCAAATAGAACCCGGTGAAGTCGTTGTCGTGCTAGCAGAGCAAGCGATTCCACCCTCATCTGAGGAAGAATATCCTTGGTATCAAATTGAACGAGCATCAGGCGAGGTTGGTTGGGTATATGGCGATTTCTTATTTGTTTTAGGGGAATATGAGACCTATCGCTTAGAAACATTACGCCTCCATCTCAGACAAGTTTTCTCAGAAGAAGATTGGCAAGAGCCGATTGTTCAAGATTTTGATGGCGTGCCAATGGTGCTTGTTCCTGCTGGCTGTTTTGATTTTGGGATTACGACACGGGTTATCAATTTTGTTGAAGGGCTTGGTGTCACAGCATCTGATTATGCTGAT
The DNA here is from genome assembly GCA_049680565.1 of Phototrophicaceae bacterium. Lineage (GTDB taxonomy): Bacteria > Chloroflexota > Anaerolineae > Aggregatilineales > Phototrophicaceae > JAUZRW01. The sequence goes on along the minus strand of JBAUIA010000007.1, from coordinate 2,212 downwards.
GAACAACCTTCATCAAATATTTGTGTGCCTTATCCTTACTGGATTGACCAATTTGAAGTCAGTCAAGCACAGTTTGAACAATTTGGGGGTATAGCATCAGAAGCAATTGCCTTTGAAGGAGATGACTTACCGCGTGAAAATATTACGTGGCAAGAAGCCCGTGCATATTGTGAATTACGAGGGGGCTACTTACCCTCAGAAGTACAATGGGAATACGCCGCACGCGGTGTTGCTTCAAATACTTTTCCTTGGGGCGAAAATTATGACTTTGATGCCTATAACTGGAATCGAACCAACGATGGCGATCAAACCGAACCCGTAACAAGCTATCCTAATGGCGTATCATGGGTGGGGGCATACCAAATGCAAGGTAATGTAACTGAATGGACATTATCTGCTTATTATGCGTATCCCAACCCAACCCGTAACTATATTTACTTAGAAGATTTTCGTGATTTAAATAATGAAAATCGACCACCTGCTGTTGGGCGTGGCTCATCATATGTAGAAGGTTTACGCGCGAATGCACGTAATACCAATCGTATTCCAACCAGTAACAATGTGAGTCCTAGTAATTTTGGCATCCGTTGTGTCCGTAATTATGAATAAGTAGCGACAATTTTAAGTGGTCTTATTTGACAATACCTAATTTGCGTAATTCAAATAAGATCACTTTCTCAAACGGAATGTTGGTTTCGACCATCAGATAATGAATGCCCTTACGAGCGCAATCATTGCGAATCGTATCCAGCCAATTGGTCAAGCGGTGTTGATAAATCGTTCGCATATTGGCATCCACCGTGACTTCTTGTGTGCGCCCTGTTTCACTATCAATCAAGCTCAAATCACCTGCAAGCGGTGGCGAGACTTCATCAGGGGACAGGAGATGAATAATTGCAATTTCATGCCCTTTACCCAGCAACATATTCAAGCCCTCAATGTAGCCTGTCGGTGAAAACATATCGGTAATCAAGATAACTAAACCAGCGCGTTTTTCACGGATGGCATAATCGCGCAATGTCTGATTAAGGTCGGTTGTACCGTCGGCTGTTAAAGCATGGGCATAACGCAACATCGGCACAACTTGAGCGCGTCCACGCGCAGGACCAAATTGATGCAAGCCATTGGCACCCAATGCCGATACCATCATGCGGTCACCTGAACTGAGCGAAATATAGGCTAAACCTGCTAATAAGCGTTTTGCAAATAATAATTTATTGTGGGCAGCATCAGCCCCTTCACTATCCTCATTAGGCCAGTTCATACTCCCACTGACATCCAGCAGCAGATGCACCGCTAAATCTTCCTCATCTTCTAACAATTTAATATAAGGCTTTTCAAGGCGGGCATAGACATTCCAATCGAGCTTCCGCAGATCATCACCGGGAGTGTAATTGCGATAATCGGCAAATTCGATGCTTGTACCCCGTTTAACACTCCGCCGTTCACCTTTCATGCTTCCTGAGCGAATACTTTTAGCATGGAGCATTAAGGGGTCAAAGCGTCGGCGGATCATTTCAGGTAATAAAAGGGTATGATGTGCAGTTTTATCAGTTTCAGCCATGCGAACCTCGTCACTAATTATCATGCTATTATGACATACAACCATCAAGATACGATCAACTTATCGTCAGATTTTCAATTACGTGCGTGGACGTAAGACATATAACCCTTTACCTTGCACGCTAAAATAGAGCCAACCATCAGGGCTGGTCACGATGTCATAGGGCAAATGTGGGAAAATACCACCCGCTTGATTATTCACAAACTCGGCTTGCGGTAGCAAGGTATTCAATCCATCAGGTTGTTGCCAGCGTGATGGCAAGGAATTGGTCACATTATCCACAGGGACAATGGTTTCGTACTGATATGAATCCTCAGTGATAGCGACTGACACAATCGCATGTCCTGCAATATAACGGCTATTATTTGAACCTAATAAGGTAATCAATAAACGATCACTAATATTCTCAAAGAGATCACCCTCATAATGATGCAATCCAAATGGCGTGCTATTGCTGCGAAAAGTCATTATAGGTGTTGTTGCCATAGCACAATCGAAATCACCTACTAAATCAGGGATATTATCCGCACCTACACAATACGGAAACCCGAAGTGGGGTATCTCGTCCGCCCCTAAATCAATACGATTCACCTCATCATACGCCGTATCAATCGAAAACGCATCACGCGCTGTATCCGTCACCCATAA
>JBAUIA010000006.1:0-5900 GCA_049680565.1 Phototrophicaceae bacterium | reverse complement strand
GGATAAAAAGAGTGTACCCCGTTTCATACAATCGCGCAAATGATAATTTAATAACGCGGATAATCACATCAAATACAATCAGCTTCGACTCGCAAATTACGGTCGATAAATCGAACTAGTGACATTTGTTTCACCGATTAGAGCAAAACCTGACTTGAATGACGTGCAAAAGTTGCTTAGAAATGTGTGTGATAATCCATTTTTTTTATGATTGTTGCGTCGCTACACTTCAAATACTCTTAATGCGATTGCCCTGTTTGGAGCGATTGCCCTGCTTGACAGTCGGGGCTTTCCGCGTCACCTTATATGTGAAGTCACACGAGGATTAGATGACCTCCCAAACCCTTCAGGGTACTGAAACCCTTCCTATTGGAAAATTTGTCATTATCAAAAAAACGTTAGCTAAGCTCCCAAACCCTTCGGGGTGCGAATAAAAAGTGCTGAGTATGGAGTTTGTCATCTGATACTAAGGGTTAAGCGATAAAAAAGCCCTCTCCTAGCGTATGATGATTGCTTGGGAGAGGGCTTTGTAGTTTTCGATGGTGGGGGGAAAGCGATGTCACCATAAACCGTGAAGTTGACGTAAAATCCCAAATTCACCGATATGATAGGCATTATGCTGCCCAACAATGATGATTTCTCGGGCGATGGTATGCCCTGCTTGTGCATGGGGGATTTGCGCTTGTAAATCGGTGTTGGGGTGCATCACAATATCGACTAAGGCTTGGCGATCATCATAAAATTGTTGAATAGTTTGCTGCCAGTCTTGGGGCGTGCAAGTCGTATCTTCTGAGCGCCAATACCCTGCTGGGAAGTCAGGCGCAACATAATCAGAATCCGTGATATAGTCCAAAATATCTACCTGACAAATCCGAATATGCTCCAGCAAATGCCAATAGCTATAGGTCAATGGCGCTGGTTTGACATTATAAGCATCAACAGGGAAATCTTGAACGGCATCTTCAAAAATCATATGCGCTTGCCGTAGCATCAATAAATTTACCAATTCTTGGCGCATCACTGTATCGTTAGTCATCAAAATTACTCCTTTATCGTCTGTATTCATCATACTCCAAAAGCACTTTTGCAACTGTGTTAATCACATGGTATTCTGAGCAACTTACAACATGAGGAGAGACTACGAATGCAAGCAGATTTATTGCTCGATGCACAAGCACAACTCGGTGAAGGTGCGCTCTGGGATGAGCGTGAAGGCGTTCTCTATTGGGTGGATATTTTAGGGAGTCAATTACATCGCTATCATCCCAAAACAGCCACCCATGAAACCTTTGCTGTTGAGCATCATGTGAGTTCGGTTGTTTTAGATGAGGTAGGGAATATTTTCGTCACTGTCAAAGATGGTTTTGCACAATTTGATCCACAAACTCAAACCTTGCACCTCATCGCTAGCCCTGAACCACCCTTAATCAATGCGCGTTTCAATGATGGTAAAGCCGACCCTGCTGGACGCTATTGGGCAGGGACAATGGCATATGATTTTACACCCCATGCAGCCGTACTCTATTGTCTTGATACCGACGGCACAATCAGCATCAAAGAACGCGATGTTACGATCAGTAATGGCATCGTCTGGACACCTGACCATCAGACAATGTATTACGTTGATAGCAGCCCGCGTGTGATTTATGCTTTCGATTATGATAAGGCATCAGGCGCAATTACCAATGGAAAAATTGTCGTCAAAGTTCCTGAATCAATGGGCGCACCCGATGGCATGGCAATCGATAGTGAGGGGCAATTGTGGGTGGCACATTGGGGCTATGGCGCGGTGGTTTGCTGGTGTCCAAAAACAGGCGAAGTCATCGACGAAATATCAGTACCAGCTAGTCAAGTTACGTCCTGTGCCTTTGGGGGCGATGATCTCAAAACTCTATATATCACAAGCGCACGCGATGGTTTATCGGATGAAGCCCTATTATCTCAACCCCATGCAGGCGGGCTTTTCGTCGCACAAACCGATGTCGTTGGTTTGCCGACTTACCGTTATCGTGGTTGATAAGCAGATGTATAGCAAATTCTATTAACAATTAGACAAAACGGAGAGCGCCTGACGCTAAAGCAATCGGCTACTAAATCCCTCTCCCACGAGTGGCTGTTCAGGGGACACTTTTAAAAAGCTCTTTGCGGGTCATTTTCTGTAGCGAGTTTTCTTAACTTCACAGTATTGTGGCTGTAGCCTCTAGCGAAAACACAAAATATGGCATTAAAATGTCCGAATCTTAATCGAAACTGCTATAAAACAAAAACGCTCCCAATCATCTTGAGAGCGTTTCTGTATGATTATAATAGTCAACTGTTTGTGCTTGATTGTTTATGATGCCCCTACCCCACTAGGAACGGTCTTACTTTTACAGATGACTAATCGAGATTGTCATTTAATTTACCCGTTGAATGTTCATCACGGGTAGGTTTATTGTCTCCAAAAATACGGGTTGATTGCTGCGATTCACTCAGGTTAGTCTCACCAAGACGACGGGTTTGAGGCGCTTGGCTAAAATCTTTTGTTAAGCCTAAATCCGCCTGAATTTCATCCTCGTACGTATAAAAGACGTCTATTCTGAGTTCGCCGAGATGCAATACATCGCCATGATAAAGTTCTTCAGCAACCATCGCTTTCATCCGCACTTTATTGTGCCATGTACTATTGATGGTGTCTAAATCTTGGACATAAAAATAATCACTTTTAGGTGCAATCAGTACATGTTCACGCGATACGCCTTTTTCAATACCGTCAAATGGTTTGGTATCAAAATCAACACTACTACGTTTCGTATTGCGCCCAATAATAATGCCTTTATCTTTCATCCGAACACGCACTTGTTGTTTATCCTTGCCAACAAGCAATGTTAGATAGCTAGCTTTTTGTCCCTGACGCGGTATCTTTTTCTCACTCATCTGCTTAATCCATGCTGAATGTAAGTAGCCCCATAAGGGATTGTATTATACTTTCTAACAGAACACAAACTAAAAATTGACGAATTTATCAAGCAAATTTTTGTTTGCGCTTGGGTAACATCATAATTGGGATCATCGCAAGAAAAGCAATCACGGTTAAACCATAAATCACAGGTTGATAACTACCGAATGCTTCGACAAATAAACTCGTGCCAATGGGGGAGGCGGTCATGACCAAGATCATCATAAATGACATGATGCTATTGATGCGCCCGTAATGTGCCGAGCCATATAAATCTGCCAAAATGACAGGGCGTAATAAGGTCAACGCCCCGTAGGATGCACCAAATACCAACACGAAGCCGTTAATCATGGCGAGTTGTTGCGATAGACTAATCATCACGAACGAGATGCCCAAAACAAGAAATGTGATAATGGCAACCGTACGCGCATCAAAACGGGCTTCTAAGGGTGCAAAGATCAATCGTCCGACCACTTGTGTGATACCAATAAAACCAGCTAACCATGCTGCGGTTGTCGCTGTAATGCCAATGGTGATGGCATAGGGGATAAAATGCACCCGAATACTATTGGCAGCTAACAACGATAAGCCGAAACCAAGACACAATAAGATGAAAGTCCGACTGCGAATCGCATCCGAAACGGTAACCGCTTTATCAACGATAGGTGTATGCTTTTGCTGATGACGCGTATCGTCACCATCAGGGAGTAAGCCCATATCTTGGGGACGACGGCGCAAAACCAGCGCGTGCAACGGAATCGTAACACATCCATAGACAATCGCTAAGATCATGACTGCCGAGCGCCAACCCACTTGATTGAGCAAAAAATCTGCAAGGGGTAAAAAAATAGTGCTTGCTAAACCAGCAGCAAAGGTCACAATCGCTAAGGCAAAACCGCGTCGGCGTACAAACCAATTGGTGACAATCACAAAAGCAGGGTCATAAAATAACATCGCCATCAACGCCCCAAGCAACACCCAAATGACATAAAATCCCCATAGCGTATCCACCACTGACCATGCCAATAATAAAAAGGTTGCTAAAATTGATGCGATGGTCATCATCCATCGTCCACCATGTTTATCGAGCCAAATCCCCACAGGTAAAGTCACAAAACCTGATATAAGTAAGGCAGCCGAATATGCGCCTGTAAGCTGTGATAAACTCCATCCTAAATCTGCTTGCATCGGTTGGATAAATACCTGAAACGCATAGTAGATAATGCCCCAAGAGAATGTTTCGGTGATCGCTAAGGTGACAACAATCCACCAACCATAGTATATAGCTTGTCTTGAAGGCGCTTCATGATCGCGCATTGCTGCCTCACTTTTTGACTTATTTCAAAGCCACTTTAGTACCTCAAAATAATTACATGTCACATTAATATTAAGAGAAAAACTGAGTTGCTTGATTTTAAATATCACACAATAATAGCATTAATAGCAAATTTGCTACTTTATTTTATTAAGCAAAAGGAGTTCATATGTTTCGTAAATGGTTAAGCCGATTGGCACTGACACTGGTATTAGCACTCACAATGAGTACATTGGTATCTGCTCAAGGTGGTGCATTGCAATTTGATACCCTGACATCAGGGACACATACTGGCAGCCCAATTATTTATACCTTTACAGGGAATCAAGATACTATTGTGACAGTATATGCAATTGGTGGCAATGGCTTACAACCCACATTGGCATTATCCAATAGCAGTGGACAACCACTCGCCTTTAATATTCAAGATGCGCTGACCCCTATGAGCAATGATGTGCGCGTGACCGCTAAGTTGCCCGCAACCGATACCTACATTGTGACACTCAATAGCCAAGCAGCATCGACAGGCACATACAGCATTTTATTAACTGCCAGCGCAACCGTTACAAGTACCCCTCTGACAGCACCAACAACCGTGACGATTGCACCACAATCACCGACACAACAATTTTCCGTTGCTGCCAATCCAGCAGGACAGACACTTAATATCCAAAGTACGGTTGCAAGCAACGCATTTACAGCACAAATTCAAACAGCCGATGGTCAAATTATTGCTGCGATTGCAGGCTTGACCGATAGCATCAGCCTCAGTTTACCTGCATCAACCGTTGGTTATATCATTACCATTGGTGCGGAAAATCCTGTGATTGGTACAGTCGTGACACTCTCCTTAGGGACAGGGACAAGCACAACCAGCGACACATCAAGCAATACAACAACACCGCAACAACCTGCTGATCCCAATGCCTGTACCGTTACATCAAATAACGCCAATTTACGCGGCGGACCCGGTACAAATTATGAGGTTGTGGGCGCATTGGTTGGTAGCGATCAATTCGTAGTAACAGGTCAAAATAATGGTTGGTTCTATGGTATTTTCAATGGTCGTCAATCATGGGTTGCTGCTAGTGTTGTCAATCAAAGTGGCAATTGTGGCAATTTAGCCTTTGTTGATGCCCCACCAGCACCTGTTGTACCACAACCCCAAACAACCGAAGAAACTAGCAATAATTCTTCATCACCGACTGCGACAGCGACGACCCAAACCAACAATAACAACAACAATCCGACACCTACCACCGCAGCGACAGCAACACTCACACCCACCACGACACCCTTTGTCGTCAATTCATTCACCTGCCTATATGTCTTCAATGAAGGTCCAACCGTTCGCTGGGATGTTACAGGCGCACCGAACGCCACCTTCCAAATCGATGTACGCCTAAATAACACGGTTTACAGTGCAACACGCTCCTTAAATTCAAGCGGATTCTCGATTGGTAATCAACAATTCCGCCAAGCAGCCAATTCTAATTATCGTGCGTACCTCGTCTATAACGGACAAGACCTTACATCAACCGATTGCTAATGCCTCAGCATATTCATTAACCACAGAAGAGACGCGCCATGCGTCTCTTTTTTGTTGCAACATTGGTTTTTTAGAAGGGCTTTTGCTAGAGGCTCAAT
>JBAUIA010000005.1:0-14831 GCA_049680565.1 Phototrophicaceae bacterium | reverse complement strand
TATGGGGATGCTGTGCGTTTAATTCAGCAAGCGAATCAAGGACCAGCGCTTGCACGTAATACAGGCATTGAAGCTGCCACAGGCGCATATATCAAATTTTGTGATGCGGATGACATTTTATATCCGCGACATATCGAAAAAGTGATGGTATGTTTCGCGCAAAATCCTGCTGTTGCAGCCGTTTACACACGCTATTTACACGTCCTCGCAGATGGTCAAACCCCTAAACCACATATCACTGACCCTGACTTATTATCAGGCGATATTTATTGTGATTTGTTAGCGAGTAACAGTAACGCCATTTTGACGAGTGCCTTAACCGTGAAGCGTGACTGTTTGCTCGATATAGGATTATTCTTGCAAGATGACACCTTGCGCCATTCCGAAGATTGGGATTTATTTTTGCGATTAGCAGCGCGTTACCTTTATGCGACTGTACCAGAAATCCTCGTGAATTATCGTTGGCATGATGATAATATTTCCTCACAAAATTTATCAGTTGCCCTAGGTCGCTTGATTGTATGGCAACGTTCGCGTGAAACCGCCTTAGAAAAAGGCTGTTATACCACTAGTGAGTTTGATCGTATTATCGCAGGGCGTTATCATCTCTATGCGATACAAGCATGGCGTTGGCGACAGCATCAAGATGCACGTCAAGCCTTTCAGCAAGCCATTACCTTAACGCCCCACTCTCGTCTTATTCGTCGTTTGTATTGGGCGTTGACGTATATTGCACCCTTCCGTGTTGTACCTTATATCGACGCGCTACTGAAAAAGGTACAAGCATCATGACACTCACTGTTTCTACCAGTTGGGATGATGGCGATGTATTGGATTTAAGGATTGCCGATATACTCAATCGTTATGAATTAAAAGGGACATTTTATGTTGCGCGTGATTTTTTAGATACACGTATGAGCATTCAAGACATACGTGACTTAGCGCAATTGCACGAAATTGGCGCTCATACCCTAACGCATCCTGTCTTAACTGCGATTTCATTAGCGGATGCCAAACGCGAGATTGAAGACTCTAAAAAATGGCTAGAAGATGTCCTCGGACAAGCCGTCGATAGTTTTTGTTATCCTAAAGGCGCACATAATGCACAATTAGCAGGGCTTGTCAAAGCAGCAGGGTATCGCATGGCACGCAATGTGCAAGCCTATCATACGAGTGTCGGTGATAATCTATTTTCTGTGCCAACCACATTACAGATTTATCCCTTACCACTACGTCCATTACCTGATGTTGCAATTTGGCGTGGCTGGACAACACGCTTACAACCGCTCAGACAAGCTATTGCTCATCAACCTACTTTTGCACCATGGCGTGTATTGAATTGGCGCGATTATGCCCTTTCTTGGGCAAGTTATGCTGCCGAGCATGATGGCATTTGGCATCTATGGGGACATAGTTGGGAAGTTGAGCAGTATCAACAATGGCAAATCTTAGATGAAACCTTGAAACACTTAAGCGAACGCTTTGACTGTGTGCCGAAAACAAATAGTGAATTGGTGATTTAATGGCTGAACATCGTGATTTTTTCAATCAACATAAACCCAAAAGTACAACAGGGATTGTTGATAATATTTTGCAAGTTCTGCCATCCGATAAACACGGCACAGCAATTGATTTATGCTGTGGGACAGGGCATTTAGTGTATCAACTGACGCAACAAGGCTATCAGGCAATCGGCGTTGATATTGCGGATGCTCATATGGGCAAAGATGATGCGGTAGAGCAAGCGTTCATCGTGGCAGATGTCGCAGCAACACCTCTCGCTGCTAAAAGTGCAACATTGGTCACATTCATTGATTCCTTGCAATATTTTGAAGACCCACAGCACATGATTGATGAAACGGCACGATTGTTAAGTAAAGATGGCTACCTTATCATATCTTGCCAGAATAATTATAACTTAGCAGGCATTAAAAAATGGCTTATTCAGCGACTTACAGGCAAAACTTGGTCGCCTTGGTTGGTGCATCCTGTTGAGAATTTTTTACTTTATCCTGATATTATCACCATGCTGGAAGCCAGTGGCTATACTGTCGAATATGTGCGAGGCAAGCAATTCTTAACCGCTTGGGTGAGCTTATTACCTGCCTTTGTTCGTCACTGGACACCTTGGCGCGATAAACCTTGGCGCTCCTTAGCAGCGATTGCCAGTCGTGTATCTCTACCGACATTCATCGAAGAATCCTACCTTGCACGCTTCGCAATGATTACCCTCATCCGCGCGCGTAAAAACTAAACCTATTTCATACTGTCAGATGCTCATACCCTTTACAAACTATCTTGATTGACAGAATCGTTTATACTGTTTGTAACAATCTCAATCATTATTCGATTATCGAGGTGTGCTATGAGCGAACCAATTAATCCTAATGCTTTCCGTGCCCAAGAAATTCAACGGTTAAAAAGTGAGAACGATGATTTACGAAGCGAAGTTGAGAGTTTACGCCGTTTCGTGCAAGCTCTCGATCATCTTTATAGCTCGGCAGATAATTTTAAAGATGATACTGAATTATTTGGTTTCTTACGGACAACCCTCACCAGTGCCATGAAAATTCTCAATGCACCTGATGGTACATTGGCGTTAGTCGATGAGGATACCGATGAAATTGTATTTGTAATCGTCAATGGCGCATTATCCGATACCCTCACTGACCACCGTATCCCTAAGAGCGAAGGTGTGGCAGGTTGGGTCATTCGTAATGCCAAGCCAACACTCGTGCGCGATGTACGCCGTGATCCGCGTTTTTATACAGGTGTGGATGATCGCTTTTCGTTTAAAACCCAATCCATTGCGGCTGCGCCCTTAATCGGAGAAGGCACAGTTTACGGTTTAGTGGAATTACTCAACCAACCGGGCGATGATCCTTTTTCTGAGCATGATATGGGGATTCTAAAGTTATTCTGTCGGGCTGCAGGTGATGCGCTCGCTAAAATTGATAAAATGAAAAAGTAAGGTATAGCACTGTATTTAAAGGCAGATCATATATCCTTGGACATCAAGCTAGGTCTTAATGCTATTTTTTACTGCAAACCCCTCTCCAAGTATCCCGTTCGCAGGGGTAGGTATTTAATAATAGTCTGCATTTGCGTCACATTCGGTTCAAAACCGAATGCTACAAAAAAGTGAAAACCCAATAAATGGGTTCACAAGAGTCCATTTATTGGACTTTTCTCAAAAATCTAGCCATATGTTTTGAACATATGGCGATGGACGCTAAGGATATAGTGATTTTTAGGATAATCAAAAGTAGGAGCATAATATACCTACCCTTGAAAAGTGTATCACCCTCTCTCTAAATCTCTCTCCCATGCATGCATGAAGGAAGAAAGACTTGCTAGTCGCTGGAATCCCCACGGGTGGGAGAAAGGGCTAGGGATAGAGGGGGAAAGTATTGTAATATTTTTTTGTGTTTGTGTATTCGGGTATTCTAGTATAGATGTCTAATAGGAGTGAATGATGCCAATGCCTCATCTTGTTTTTGCCCCTCAGCCACGTAATATCACTTATGAGGAAGGGTTTTTAGAGCTACAAACGTATTCTACAATCACCATTTGTTTATCATCGCGTGCTGAATTTGAGATTGCTCAATCCTTACAAGCGAGACTTAAAAATTTAGGCAAACATACGCAAATAAGCCTCATGCACAGCGACCAATCAAATCCTATTCGGTTTCTGCAAAATGATGATGATGATAAAGTGGCACAAGGCTATCAACTCGTCATTGACGCGCAAGGTATCACGATTCGGTATAGTGATTTGCAGGGCTTATTCTATGGTTGCATGACATTAAGCCAGATTATTCAGCAAACACCAAATAGCTTACCGTACTTAGTCATTAGCGATCATCCTGATTTTCTACAAAGGGGTTTCATGCTCGATATTAGTCGAGATCGTGTACCCACGATGGCAACTTTATTGCGCCTGATTGATGATTTGGCGAGTCTTAAAATTAATCATTTACAACTTTATATGGAACATACTTTCGCTTATCCGACTCATCAAATTGTGTGGCAACACGCATCGCCGATTACACCCGAGGAATTATTGGTCTTGCAAGCCTATTGTGCAGAGCGCTTTATCGAGCTTGTTCCAAATCAAAATAGTCTGGGTCATATGGAACGCTGGTTAAAGCATCCGCAATATCGAGGCTTATCGGAAACACCTGATGGCTTTGAAGATCATGCAGGCAAATGGCGCAGCCCTAGCACGTTAAATCCGCTTGACCCTGAAAGTTTAGACTTGATTGATCGCTTGTATCAGGATTTATTACCGTACTTTGATAGCACCTTATTTAATGTTGGTGGTGATGAACCGTGGGAACTTGGACGGGGTAAGAGCAAATCTGCCTATGAAGAACGCGGTGGACTTGTGTATCTGGATTGGTTGTTGGCATTGTATCAACGGGTGACGCAATACCAACGAACGATGATGTTCTGGGGAGATATAATCATTCATTATCCTGATCTAATTCCACAATTACCGAAAGATGTAATTATTATGGAGTGGGGTTATGAAGGCACACATCCTTTTGATGAACGGTGTGAATTATATGCTGCATCAGGCATTCCGTTTTATGTTTGTCCCGGAACATCTAGCTGGAATGCTTTAGTTGGACGGGTCGATAACGCCATTGATAATCTGAAATTTGCTGCGGAAGCAGGCATCAAACACGGTGCATCTGGTTATTTGATAACTGACTGGGGCGATAACGGACACTGGCAACCTTTGGTTGCATCCTATAGTGGTATTCTTTACGGGGCATCGGTTGCGTGGGCTTATGATGCCAATCAAGACTTAGACATCGTAGATGCGAGTAATCTTTTTTATCAAGATACCAACAAGGTTATCGGGGAAACAACAAGGGCTGTTGGTAATATTTATAAGCAACTTCCTCCTGAACATATCAATGGACAACTGCTTGCTTATGCTTTGCAATGGCATAAGGCAGACTTATCCGAAAATTTACAGCGTTTCAGTGAGTGGGGCGGTGAAGCTGCGAATATTGCGCCTGACACATTGCGCCAAGTGATACAAGCATTACAAGCATCGCAACAAGAATTACCTAAAGTGCAGTTACGACGCGATGATAGCGAGCTTATCCAACGCGAATGGGATCATGCGATTGATTTATTGATTCATGGTGCGAAATGGTTATTGCTGATGCAAGATCAAACGGACTATACAGCACAGGATATGTTAACAGAATTAACATCCTTAAAAATGGTACAACGCGATTTGTGGCTCAAGCGGAGTCGGCGTGGTGGTTTGGAAGATAGCATGGCGCGTTTTGATACACTCGAACAAGAATATCGAGCCATTATTATGGATGATGTGAGCGAATAGTCGTGAATGTCGTCTATACATCAGCAAACCTGTAGCTTTCATGTTTATATGAAGGCATTCGCCTTAAAAATCCGAAAACAGACTACCGATGCGTCAAGCAAAAATCCTATATAATAAAAGATAGATTGAATAATCTTACAGTCGTTATAGTTGAGCCATATCCTTATGAAAATTCCGAATTTTGTTGATAGTTTGCGCTGGTATCGTGATGATTATTTCCAAGCACAAGTGCGCGGTGATACTGAGCGTAAAGAATTAGCCCATCTCTTTGATTTGTTCGCGCAGAACCAGCGCTTGGATAAAGAGATCGCACTGGGTTATCTGGAGCAAGGGCAACAGCTAGCACAATTGGATAGCGGTCATGCGTATTGGGAATTACTATTCGATTATTGGCATTACACACTAACATCGCCATCGGTTGGCAGTGTTGATGCTGCTGTGCGCTTATTTATGAAAACTAATCAAGCACAATATCGGGAGTGTCCAATTGTTGGGCGCATTTATGCAGCGATGATTGATGCTTATGTCTGGGATGACCCAATTAGTTATGCAACAGAAATTCGGGAAGCAATTGACTATACGGTCAATCATATTCCCATTGAGCAAAATACCTTCCAACGCATGTTATGGGCGAAATCTCGTTTACATTATGAATTGCAAGAACATGAACAGGTTATCGAAGCGGCAACTTTACTCCTCAGCTTCAGTGATGACTATGCGCCTGACCAAATTAATGCGCATTTGCATCTCGCACAAGCGTATCTTGCACTAAACGATTATGATAATGCTTACGCAAATTCCTTATTGGCATATGATGTGGCGCGTGCCAATAATTTCAATGATTTCCAACGGGCATCCTTGACCGTACAAGCAGCGATTCATGCTCATCAGCAACAATGGGGTAGCGCGGAAGCCGTGCGTTTTCAAATGCGCGAGTTAGATTGGATGGGTGCAAAATGGCTCGATCTTTCTTTCGATGCAGAACTCAGTTATTGGCGCGAGAAAAATAATATTTGGTCAAAATTTGTGGTCGTGCGTTTTGCCAAACAAATTTTGGATTATTACCGTAATCAAGATCAGATGTACTGGGTCTGCCGTGCGCGCTATGTCCTGATTGAATCAATTATGGATGTGCCTGTCTGGTTGCGTTGGCTGGTGCGACTCGTGCTCGATATGCCGACCCTTAAAGAACAGGTTCAATTGGCACAAGAAGAAGCCAACCATCTCAAACGCAATGATTGGTATTTAGATCGTCTGAGCAAAATTGCCTATCCGTATATGGATTGAGTTTTAGAGTGTTACCAATTCATGAATATCGCCTGTGGGACGATTAACACTTAAGGCTTGCTGAGGTGGCTTAACACGCATCGGCAGGGCTTTTTTAGTGGATAGTGTGACAGTCACATGACGATCTATTTGCGTATTCGGTAGTAGCTCTAGCTGATAGCGTTGTAAAATCATAGCAAGGCAAATTTTCATCTCCATCATCGCAAATTCTGCGCCGATACAGCGCCGAGGACCTGCGCTGAATGCCATATATTCATAACTGGCTGGTTTGATGGTTTGCCAACGGTAGGGATCAAACGCATGTGAGTTGCTATATAAATCAGGATCGTGATGGGTCATATAATGGCTTAAAATCACGTTTGAGCCTTTGCCGATACGATGATTTCCGAGACAAGCGCCCTCATTAGCAATGCGTTGAATCCACACAACTGGCGGTAACACGCGCATACTCTCTTTGATGATCGCTTCTAAAAATGGTAATTGCCCGAGTTGCTCAAGGCTAGGGGCATCACCCCCTAGAACACCATCTAATTCATCCAAGACATCGCGCAAAATATCGGCATGTTGTGATAATAAAAATAGCGTCCATGTGAGGGCGTTGCCACTGGTTTCATGCCCTGCAAGGAATAAGACATTCACTTGTCCGATTAGTTCATCATCGCTGAGGCTATTGCCGTCTTCATCGACAGCTTGCATTAAAGTTGCCAGTACATCGGTAGCTTGAGTTTTGGTGTTGCGCTTACGGGCGATGAGATCAAGCATATAGCGTTCTAAATCATGCGATATATGGCGGATTTGCCGTACAGGCGAGAAGGGCAAATCAAGCGGAATGATACGCAAAAGCGGTGATGTGGCGAGTGTCATCCAACGGGCAATTAAGGCACTCATTTCGCGCCCTTCATGCTCGGAATCTAATCCAAACAATGTTTTAATGGCTATTTTTGCTGTTAATTCATGGCAGGCATGATTCATATCCACTGTATCGCCAAGATGCCATGTGTTGAGCATATCATCGGTAATCGCCACCATATCATCACGGTAATATTCAATATATTTTCTGTGGAAAGCGGGCATGATGATGCGTCGTTTGGTGATATGCTCCGAGCCATTCATGAAGGTTAAACCATTGGCAAGATTTCGCACTGAGCTATCGTTGATATTAAGCATCGCCGACGAATGAAACTGGCTCGGATTACTAAATACCTCGCGGTTATAATCGGCACCAAAAGCAAATATGAATCCTTTTTCGCCATCTTTAACAGGGGCTAACACGCCACTTAAGCGTCCAAATTGTTGCTGATAATCTTGCATGGTGGTGATTGGGCGACGGAAAAAATCAACCAAATGTCCATAAACGCCAAGTTGTGTCAGTGTGTGTTTCGGACCCGGAATCATTAGGATATGCCTTCTTTGTGCGCGTTCATACTCAATATCGTTGCGATTTTGTGTCATCGAATTATTGTACACCATGTTTGATAAGTGGCGTAATACTGAGTGTGATGGATTGGCAACTTTGCCGAAAGATCGCTAGTATTGGGGTTTATAATTACAATTAACTTTAGTTTGGATAACACAGAGATTGAAGTTATGTCATCTCGTAGCGTTATTTGAACAGAAAGTTCTTAGTTTTTAGTCTTTAGTGAACCGCTAAAAACTAAGGACTAAAAACTCACTATTTTAGATTATATGGCTCAAAAATTTGTTTAGAACCTGTTTTGAAATTCGATCATGATGTCATAATCTATTAGACATCCCGTTGGATGTCCCTACAATTGACTATTATTATAGGTGGTAGGGACGCACAACGGTGCGTCTTGTACCTTAAATAGTATATTCAAACGGTCTCTTATTCTCTTAAACAAAATTCACGTTACAAGTATTCAAAAGAGGTGTTCATGACAGCTATACGGGTTCTTTCACGGTCTGATGTTGTAAAAGCATTACCTATGAGTGATGCGATTGAAGGCATGAAAACTGCCTACGCTGCTTTATCCGCAGGGCAAGCCGATATGCCATTACGAGTGCGTGTCAGTGGGCGCGAAGATGGGGTTGCGTTGGTGATGCCTGCTCATTTGCAAAATACAGGTGATATGGGCGTTAAAATCGTCTCGGTGTTTCCCAAGAATCCTGCCTTGAACTTACCGATTATCCACGCATTGGTGCTTGTACTCGATTCAGCGACAGGTCAAGCATTAGCGATGATGGATGGAGGCTCGTTAACAGCCATTCGGACAGGTGCAGGTGCAGGGGCTGCGACTGATATTTTAGCCAATCCTGACGCATCATCAGTGGCAATTATTGGTAGTGGCGTGCAAGCCCGAACGCAACTCGAAGCGGTGTGTGCTGTACGTGATATTACTAGCGTAAAGGTCTATAGTCGCTCTCACGCAAACGCACAAGCCTTTGTTGATGCCATGGTAGGGGTTGGGCGCATCCCACAAAAAATAGACATTGCTACAGATGCCAATGCTGCGATACGAGATGCCGATATTATCTGTGCAGCGACGACTTCATCCACCCCTGTATTCGATGGTGATGTGATAAAAGCAGGCGCACATATTAATGGCGTGGGATCGTATATGCCGACCATGCAAGAAGTTGATGAAGTGACTTTACAACGCGCTCGGATTTACTATGATTCGCACGAAGCCATTTTGGAAGAAGCAGGTGAGGTTATCATCGCACTGGCAAAGGGTGCAATTACGCTTGATGATCTATACGCAGAATTGGGTGCAGTGGTGAGTGGCGATAAAATCGGACGACAATCGGCGGATGAGATAACGTACTTTAAATCGGTGGGAGTTGCTGTGCAAGATGCGGTAGCTGCTAATATTGCGCTACGGAATGCCCAATCTATGGGAATTGGTACATTGCTCAATATGGATGTCTAAGGCTATCATAGAGCATATTATCGACACACAAAAATTTATGATGAGGATATTATGGCACAAAGTGTAGATGTGATTGTACTCGGTGGTGGGATTGTTGGGGCATCTACTGCCTATGCGCTTGTTAAGCAAGGCTATTCAGTGCGTTTGGTCGATCAATACGAAGCAGGGCATAAACGCGGTAGTTCACATGGGGATGGGCGTGTTGTGCGCTTCAATTATACTGAAGCGATCTATGTTGAAATGGCAATGCAAGCCTACCAAGCATGGGATACACTGAGTACGGCTGCTGATGAAAAGCTGCTGCATACAACAGGCTTAATCGAATATGCACCTGTCGGCGACGAAGCGATCACAGTCACAGAACGTATCCTCAAGCAGTACGATATTGCCTATGAACGCCTCTCAACACAAGTTGCCAATGAACGCTTTCCGCAATATAACTTTGATAAAGAAGGCGATATTTTATTTCAACCGGGGGGCGCAGTCGCATGCGCTACACCTGCTGTCAAGGCATTGTGGCGCTTATTTATCGAAGCTGGTGGGATTGCACAAACCAATACACGCATTAAAGCAATGGATGTCCAAGCCGAGCAAATCACGCTTACAACTGAATCAGGCGAAATATTGCAATCTGCTCAACTGGTTTTAGCAGCAGGGGGTTGGACAAAGCAATTTGCAGCGCAACTGGGCTTAGATTTACCGCTCGATGTTACCCAAGAAATTTTAGCGTATTTTCCGCCAAAATCAGATGTGGTGAATCATCATGTGGGGACAATGCCTGTCATGCTCGATCATTTCAAAATTCCCGATACGGATGCCCAATTTTACTCGCTGCCGATGATTGATGTGCAAGGGGTCAAAATGGGATGGCATCACTCAGGGGTGGATATGAACCCTGATGATGAACGCCGTATTGTGCCAGAAATTGTGAGCGAGCTACAAGCATGGGTTGATCGCCGTTATCCATATTTACAGAATGAACCGATGCAAATTGATACTTGCTTATATACCAATACGCCTGATTATCACTTTATCTTAGATAAACATCCCCAATATGATAATGTCACGATAGGGGCAGGATTTAGCGGTCATGGCTTCAAATTTGGTCCGTTGTTAGGGGAATTATTGGCGAGCTTGGTCACTCAGCAAACGCCTTCCATTTCACTGGATACATTTGCACTAGCCCGTTTTTCTAATCCTGAAAAACTCGATAAGCGCATCGGTGCATGAATTTATAGCATCGACAAACTTGCAGAAAATGTACCAATAAAAAATGGGATGAACATTGCGTTCATCCCATTTTTGTCTAGCAATGATGCGTGTTGCGTTTAGTTAGAGTTGATCGAATCGAGCAAATCTTGGGCTAAACCAAGCAACAATTGACCATCGGCATTGCTCAAGACACCACCTGATATAAAGGCGTTAACTTGGTTCGTGAATGCGTTGAGGTTATTAATGGCAACATTGATTTGACCAGCTTCTAGCTTGGTACGAACGTTTGCCAATTTGACCGTAAGGGCATTGGTCTGACCACGATTAAGTCCGAGACCTTCGACAATACCTGCAATGTAATCTGCTGCATCAGCCGATGAAATCACTTCAACATCGATTGAATCTTCTGAAATACCACCATCTTTATCACTAATCATACCAACGATTGTGAATGAACCGACAGTATTGTAGGTACAACTATAGATTTCGTTGGCATCTACGCTTGTGAATGCTGGGCTACTATCACCACAGAATAGAGCGTAATTGAAACCTGCTGCGAGGTCTTCAGGGCTAACATCCGTGCTATTGATGAAGCGAACAAGAACATCTGTCCCTTGGAAGATTGGACGGTCAGGATAGCTAATCAGATCGGCTGTTGGGGCAACATTATTCACCGTTAATGCGAATGTTGCTGTACTTGTGCCATCTTTATCATCACTGACATTGATTGTCACGCTGGTGCTATCTACAGGACCATCGGATGTTGGGATACTCAAGAACCATGTTGTGTCGGTTGATTGTGTGATTGTACCGACAGTGCTGGTTACTGTTAGGGCATCAGCCGTACTATCTTCATCCGTGATCGTGATTTCGAGACCGAATGTTGACGCTTCATCAACGTTTTGATCGCCAATGCTTGCGATGACTGGTGCAGCATTATCTGATGCAAGGGTCATACCGATAAGCAATGGATCATGATCGGATGCGCGTTCTGGAATGCCAGCATCAAACACTTGTAAGCGGAAATCTGCGCCGAAATCAAGGTTATAGTCGATTACATTTGCTTCATCAGCATTGATATGCCATTCTGCAACACCTGTAATTTGAGCAGTCAAGCTAGTGCTGCTGAAACCACCATCTAATGCGCCAGCTTGTCCATCAAAGATGAAGGAGTAGGCATTTGGAACATAGACATCGAGCAAGTTATCGAAATTAGCTTCGAGCGCCACGATGGGGTCTTCTTGTAAGTATGAGTTGAAGTCACCAATGATGAGAACATCATCATCCGAACTATGGGTTGGGTCTGTGGCTAACCATGCAGTGATTGCGAGTGCTGCTTGGGTACGACGATCATTCCAGCTACCTGCACCGTCATTTTGGTCAGCATCTAAGCCAGAGCCTGAACCACCTTTGGATTTAAAGTGATTGTTAACGATGGTGATTGTACCGAAGCTATTCAAATCTTCAAATGTGACAGCCAGTGGTTGGCGGTTGGTGTTTGAGCCTTCAAACAAAGGTGTTGCAAACCCAAGATTTGCTGATGTTGTATCGTCTAGTGTTGCAATTGATGTACCATCAGCAATACCAACGGTATTGACATCATAGATGAAGGCGACTTTGATTGCATCGCTACCGACAACACCTGCATCAACATACCCATAGGTACGGGTTGCATTGGCATTGGCATTGAGGGCATTAACGAGAACTTCGAGTACAGGGTCGAAACCATCACCAGCAGGATTCGCAGCACTGTTATTTTCAAGCTCTACCAAACCGACAATATCTGCATCGAGTTCGAGTAGGGCAGTCACTGTTTTGTCGAGTTGACGATCAAATTCAGCTTGTGTATCCGCACCACGACATTCTACATTATTCAAAGGACCACAAATGTCATTTGAACCATCATCTAATGTGGTGAAGAAGTTCAAAACATTGAAGCTGGCGACACGTAAATCACCACCGACTTCTGGGGCTGCTGTGCGCGTGTTAACGGCTGTATAGGTCGCTGATGGCAACATGATGCGATAGACTTCATCACCACTACCACCAGACCCACGACTAAAGCGTACAACACCTGTCACATTTGTGAGGGTGTCTCCCATACGGAAAGCATCAGTTGTGAGATCAATATTGCCCGGTACTAAGACTGGATTTGGATTTTGGAAAGTTAAACCATCATCAATCACAATCGAACGGCTAGCAATATCTTGTAGATGCGCTGCATAACCAGTAACACTCGGTGTATTATCATTGGTGTATTGGAATAAACGCCCGCCTTGCGAGACACTTAATTCACCAAAGCGACCTAATTGGAACAATTCAGTGATGGTTAAATCTTGTGGGAATGTGACGAGCATACCTTCATAAGGTTCAAGGTCTGCGATCAATTCACCATCGAAGTTGGTACGGGTTGGTAATGGTAGTGTGATGACGGCTGCACTGTAATCAACACCTTCTACCGCAGTGCCTACAACAACAACATTTGTGATATTTTCGATTTGTGTTTCACCGAAAAATTCATCAATTGCGCCAGTTACTTGGACAACATCGCCAACATTGACATCAACCGCGAAGTTATTCGCAAAGACGAAGATACCTTCTGATGTTGCAGAATCACCATCATGGTCAATATTTTCTTCTTGGAGGTAGAAACCCCGTAAATTACGGCTGTTATCGCCATCAATATCTTGGAAGTCGCCAACAACAACCGCTTCAACTCTTACAGTTTGACCGTCTAAGAGGTTGAAATCGCCAGCACCTTGAATGTCATGGATTTTGACAATATCTGGTGTTGGAGGTTCAACAATACAAGCGATACCATCAACTGTTTGGTTGGTGTTGATTGCATTGGGTGTTTCATCTTGTGGGGCTTGCCATGCTAAACCAACACCTGTGACAACATCGCCACCGAGTTGTAATGAGAAGCCGATTGGTGTTGTTGAATTGGATTCTGTTACACCAATATCTGTACTGGTGAGACCCACCGCAGGACCGTTGGCAGCCGTCATTGTGCCTTCATAGCTGAGGAACTCAATGACAGTGTTTGTTGAATTTTCAACAAGTGCCAGTCCATCTGGCGAACCGTTTTGCAAGCCATTAGCCGGTAGGACAATGGTCGAGAAACCATAGCCGTTACATTGATCGGTCAATGTGCCAGATAAATTGATTGTGTTGCCATATGTTTCATTATTACTGCCGTTGTAGAGAACAATCGAGTAATTCGAGAGATCAGCATTGGCTGTACCCATAATCTCGATAGATTCATTGACATCGGTGCTGATGTTGTCATAGTGAATTTCATTGATGAAAACGATAGCAGCATTCGGGTCTGGAACGATTGCATTGAATGCGTTTGGTGTATTGAATGCTTCACCGAAAACAGGCGTGCCTTCAAATCCATCAATACCAGCAAGATCAAAGTCATTGCGTACCCAGTCGGATGCACTATCAGTATCGAAACCATCAGGAATACGGGAAGCGCCACCGGGAGTCAAATTGCTGACACCATCATAATTACCACTAAGCACCACAGTACCGTAGGTGATGTCTGAACTTGAGCCATCATTGATTGCGACACTATCCACAATAGCATCCCAAGGAGTGCTATCAAATGTGCCGTCATCATCAGTATCGAGGTCAGTAGTCGCGCTACCTGTGAAACCAGACACGAGAAGGGCAGTTTGTGTGCCATTTTCAAAGGCGTTGGCAGCAACTAACTCAGTGTATAAACCGTTGGCATCAGTTGTACCAATTGCGATAACATCATCAATGACACCTATAGATGTACCTTCACCTTCAATGACGATGAATGTATATGCCGAATAATCTGTATCCGCATCACCGATAATTTCAATGTATTCAACATCTAAGCCTGTTGTGCTAAAGCTGAATTCATTGATGAGGGGTGCGGTTGCTTCATCACAGGTCGCGCCATCAACTGTTTGATTGGCATTGAGCGCATTTGGTGTTTCAGCTTGTGCTGCTTGCCATGTTAAACCAACCCCTGTGCCGAGATCACCAGCACGTTGCAATGAGAATCCGATAGGTGTTGTACTCGGTTCATCCACACCAATGTCTGT
>JBAUIA010000004.1:0-4996 GCA_049680565.1 Phototrophicaceae bacterium | reverse complement strand
TACACCAAACCTTGACGTATAGTTGCTTGCCGTTACAATTTCGGCATTGCTGGAGCAATCAAACAATAGGGAGTAGTGGATGAAGGTTGCGATCTTCACAGAAACATTTTTACCCAAGATGGATGGTGTCGTGCGCGTGATTTGCTTGCTGATTGACCACCTACGCGAGCATGATATTGAGGTATTGGTTGTTTGCCCGAACATGGCAAAAGATAGCGAACCTCTTACGGAGTACAATGGATGCAAGGTTATCCCATTGGATGGCTTGCCTCTACCTTGGTATCCAGAAGTGCTTTTTACAGGACCTTCTTTGCGCGTTTACCGTGAATTACAAGCCTTCCAACCTGACATTGTGCATATCTTTCATCCTGTTACAGTCGGTATCCCCGGTTTAGCGATGGCAAAAGCACTCAATATCCCAACCTTGATTTCCTTCCACCTTGATTTTGCACGTCTGGCACGCCATATGAATTATGGTCCTATTAATTTGGGTTTCATGGAAGGCATTGCCGATTATATGACGCGGGTTATTTTCAATTGGGGTGATTATACACTTGCACCGAGCAAGAAAATCCAAAGTGATATGCTTAATCTTGGCATCAAAGAAGTTGGGCTATGGAAACGTGGCGTTGATGCTGAACGCTTCAATCCTGATTATTATGACGATGCAACCCGTTTTCAATTAAGTGAGGGCGATGTTGATGCGCCTTTGTTATTGTATGTGGGGCGCTTATCGCGTGAGAAGCACATTCATGATTTACGTCCTGTGATGGATGCACTCCCCAATGTACGACTGGCAATTATCGGCGATGGACCTTATCGTGCCGAATTGGAGCAGTTGTTCGCAGGGACAAAGACGAATTTCATGGGGTATATCAAAGGAGAAGCCTTAGCAAAAGCCTATGCAAGTTCGGATATTTTTGTATTCCCAAGTTCAATGGAAACTTTCGGATTAGTGGTGGTTGAGGCGATGGCAGCAGGTTTACCAGTTGTGGCATCGCGCGTTGGCGGCATCCCTGATGTGGTCACAGAAGGCTACAATGGATATAGCTTTGATGTGGGTGATATTGCTGCGATTATTGATGGCGTGAAACGTGTCAGTCAATCACGCGATATTATGATCCAAATGGGTAAGAATGGACGCGCTTTTGCTGAAACACAAACATGGGGACATATGATGGATGAGGTCATCAGTCATTACGAGCGCATTAAAAGCGCGTATCAGCAAGAAAAAGTGACCTCTTAAATGATAGTCTATTTTGTGAAGCCGTGTTGGACAAGGCAGTAGTGTAAGTGTGCAATTTGTGTCAGCGAGCTTGAATAATAGAAGTCAACTTCTGTCATATTATCTTGTTTGAGTTCTTCATAAGCATGAATGAGGTAGGTTACGGAGCGCATCAGATACTGGCGCATTTGCTCTGCGTCATCAGCATATGGGACGATCTCAATTTTTTGTAGTGTATCAGGCAGATTTTCTAGAGTAGTCATCGCTTCTTGTAGCGACAATTCATCAGGTGATCGTGTGATATTCTTCTCTAGTTCTACGGCATAGGGATAAACTTGTTGCCACCATTCGGATACTGTCATATAACGTGCCTATTCTTGTATGATTATCATGTGCGTGAGTAGAACTATAGCTTATTATATAGCAATCATTCAATTTGTTTGATAAAGGTTTGTATCCGTTCGTTGCAAATAGCTCTAAGGGAGGTATATATCGTATGTGGATGGACGATCAACTTAATGAGCATGAATTTATGTGTCCCTATTGCTGGGAAAATATTTCGATGTTGTTGGATGCCTCAGTCCGCTCACAATCTTATGTGGAAGATTGCGAAGTTTGCTGTAATCCGATTCAAGTAAGCTATGAATACGACTATCAAGGCTATTTATCACGGTTTGATGCCGTTCGTTTAGGACAATGATAATGACAAATTACGAAAAAGAAATTAAAGATTTACATCAGTTCTTTGAAGATTATTTCGTAGGGCGCATCCCTGCAAGTGCCGTCACACGCTTTGAAACATCGGTTGCGGAAGGTTTTCATCTGGTTGAAGCGAGCGGAAAGATTATTAATCGAGAAGAAATTATCGCAATGATGCACGGTGGTTATCGTCATCGTGATAATTGTAAAATTTGGATTGAAAACACCCAATTACGGCAGCAACATGGTGATCTCTTGATTGTAAGCTATGAAGAATGGCAAACAATTGACGCGATCACCACATCACGCACAAGCACGGTTGTCTTCCGTGACGATGACACACAACCTAATGGCTTAATCTGGTTGTATGTCCATGAATCAGGCTTAAAAGATGTTGATGCTTAACGTCCAGCCAGTTCTAAGGCTAAAGATGGATAATCGGTGATAATGCCATCGACACCATAATCAATCATACGCTGGATTTGATCGGCTGAATTAATCGTCCAAGGGTAGATACGCACATTACGCCCGTGTGATTGATCGATAAAGCGTTGGCTAATGACTTGCAAATCACCTTGATACTCTGGAATCATGAACGTCTCAGTGGTCGGTTGCCATGCTGCCCCTAATCCGAGATAGCTCAAAGCAAAAAATTGGATGACTTCGGATTCAACGGCTGCGCTAGCGACTTCTGGACAAATATCCCGAAATTCAATCATGGCTTCAGCACGGAATGAAGGCACGATTGTTAATGATTCACGTTCATATTGGCGAATGAGATCACAAAGTGATTGAGCAATGGAAGGTGTTTCTTGCTTAATTTCAATTGAAATTGGCATATCAGGAAATTCAATAAAAACGTCTTCCAATGAGGGAATCGTCAAACCATCGCCACGATACGGAAATTCGCCTGTATCTAATAGTGGATGCCCTGCGAGTGTAGGCCAGTTGTAACCTGCGTCAAATGTTTGTAATTCCGCAAAGGTCAAGTCATTGACACGCCCTGAGCCATTGGTGGTGCGGTCAATTGTGGCATCATGGATGACGACTAGCACATCATCAGCACTGCTATGCACATCAATTTCGAGGACATCCACCCCTAATGCGGCTGCTTGTTGCAAAGCAAACAATGTATTGCTAGGAAATTCTCCATCGCCCCCTTGATGCGCCATAATGATAAAGTCTTCATCAGGTAAATTTGCAAAAAAGGGATGCTCAGGCATTGGCTCAGATTGCCAAATCAAAAAGCCAATGATGATGGCTGCTATGATGATAATGCTCGTCAGAACAAGCCCTAACCATTTGAGTATGTTTCGCATATTACTTTGCTCCTATTTATGTGCGCCATTGTTGAAGTTGCCAGCCTGTTATCAGGGCATAGATGATGGTTGCAGGGGATGCAAGAATCGGAATGGGAGTCACTAATGTGAGGACAATCATCAGGGCTGCACTTACTGCGGATAATATGCCAATCGGTATCCAACGGAAGGCATCATCACCCAGCGATTGATGTAAGGCGATGGTTTGGCATCCGCTAAAGATGCCGCCAAAGCAAACACCGATTAAAATAGCAGCAATCCATGTATTGAAAATGCCAATCACTGACAGTATGGCAGCAGGAAACACTGCAAAAAACCCACCTAATGCCGAATACAACACCCATTGACGACGATTGGCACGTTCTTCATCAGGGAAGAGTATCCATGCTTGTGGTAAGCCTAAGCCGATACCCAACCATGCCCCAATTGAGAGTGCGCCAATCCAACCAAATAACCACAGCATCAGCGATAAACTGAGTAAACCCAATACCCAACCGAGCATATTAGCAATCACCCAACGCAATAAGAAATATGTATCCCACCATCGTTGTGCCGTATGGAGCATATGATTCAGTTGTTGTTTACGCTGATTCATGCCTACTATACATCCCTGTTATTGCTCATGCGCTTACATTATCATCGAATGCACATGAATAGCAATTCTAAGCTGCGTTTCGGATAGCGTTTTTTTGAAAAACTACGTATGGCTAACTTAATTTCACAATTCCACGTAATTGTTTCCGTAATGTTAGGATTGTGTATCGCTTTCGCTTGAACCATTCATATCGCCTGAATTTTTCTTGACAGTCATTTGTGACTTGCGTAAACTTTGAGTAGCTCTACCGATTAGAGTATCATTTGCTGTTGCTAGTTTGAATGGGCAGTGGTCATGACGCAGTACCATCTCGCGCCTGTGATGAGCGCCGTTTCCGTCTTACCCTCTCTTGTGCTACAAAGCGGCAATGAACTTTATTGAAAGACGAGCATTAACTAGCAAGTTGTTAGCAATTCAGGAGTAACACCGATGTCTGAACGCATTGAAGGCACTGTAAAATGGTTCAATTCCGAGAAGGGTTTCGGATTTATTAAACAGAATGATAGCGATACAGATGTTTTTGTTCATCATACCGCTATCAAGATGGATGGCTATCGCAAACTCGAAGAAGGTGATGTCGTTGAGTTTGAAATTGTCGAAGGGCGCAAGGGTCCACAAGCAAGCGACGTAACTGTCACCACACCTGCTAGCAATAGCAGCAGTGGCTACGATTACTAAGTATCCGTGTAAGTAAAGATACGGCTCATCACAGGCACGATAATCGAGAATGGAAGGCACATCGGATAAGGATGTGCTTTTTTAATTGCGCTAGTATCATTAGATATGCTCATATATAGCAAATTCAAGTGCCAATGAGCTATATACGTCATATGCGAAATGAATCACTATCAATTAAGTACAAAAGAGCATTTTTGCCACGAAGGCACGAAGAACACAAAGAAAAACAGATCATAGAACGCTATTTTCACATTTAGCTGACTAGCTGATGGCTAAAAGATCAGATGAAAACCTATTATTTTGTTTCGTTTATTGATTTTTGGACACACTAATTCACATACAGCGTTTCTTACATTTTGGTTATTAAAAGATTAAGTTATAACGAAATTCACACCTTTTGGATGTGGCGCTAGACTGTGACTCCTTATACAATACCTACAATTCAAGATTCAGAATCATTTCAATCATAACAAGATATTT
>JBAUIA010000003.1:0-14926 GCA_049680565.1 Phototrophicaceae bacterium | reverse complement strand
GATTACGACCCAGTCCAATTTGATGAGGTCATGACACGCGCCGTTAAGGAAGTTGCTCAAAAACAACATGCCGTAGGTGTCGACATCATCAGTGATGGCGAAATGAGTAAAATTAGTTATGCAACCTATATTCGGCATCGCTTAACAGGCTTTGAAATTGATGAAGTCCCGCGTGCAACACCCAAAGATCTTGATGACTTCCCTGCTTTCAAACAACGTTTAGCAGAACAAGGCGGAACACCTAAGTATCATCGTCCAGTGGTACGTGGTGAAATCAAAATTAAAGACCTTGCACCACTCGAAAAAGATATTGCAAACCTGAAAGCAGCAGTAGAAGCAACAGGGGCAAGTGAAGCCTTCATGAATGCTGCTTCGCCTGGTGTTATCGCTGTTTTCCAGCCTAATGAATACTATCAAAATGATGAAGATTACCTCCAAGCCCTAGCTGATGTGATGAAAGTTGAGTATGAAAAAATCACTGAATCAGGCTTAATTTTGCAAATTGATAGTCCAGACCTTGCAATGGGACGACATATCCGCTTCCGTGATGATGATCTTGCAACTTTCCGCAAAGCGGCTCAACGCCAAGTTGAAGCTTTAAATTATGCCTTGCAAAATGTGCCAGCAGATCGTGTTCGGATGCACTTGTGCTGGGGTAATTACGAAGGTCCTCATACACATGATGTCGAACTTGAAGAAATCATTGATATTGTCTTGAGTGCTAAGCCTCAAGCATTCCAGTTTGAGGGTGCAAACCCACGCCATTCACATGAATGGGAAACATGGGCAAATGCAGTGATTCCTGATGATAAAATCTTGATTCCGGGTGTCTTAGATACCACCACAAACTTTGTTGAGCATCCTAATTTAATCGCACAACGCATCCAACGTTATACGGATATTGTTGGTAAGGAACGCGTCATTGCAGGGACAGATTGTGGATTTGGGACATTCGCTGGCTTTGGTGCTGTTCATCCTGATATTGCTTATGCCAAGTTAGAGTCACTTGCTGAAGGCGCACGTCGCGCTAGTGTAAAACTCTGGAGCTAAATTATCATGGAAAAACTGCCACTCCTATTATTACCGGGGACATTGTGTGATGCCACACTATTTGAACATCAAGTCACACATTTAGCAGATATTGCAGCACCGCAAGTTATTGATGTTCACCGACAGGATAATCTAGCCGATGTCGCACGCTATGTTCTGTCACAGGTCACAGGTAAATTTGCAGTAGCAGGCTTATCATATGGGGGTATTGTTACCTTTGAGCTCTGGCGACAAGCTCCTGAGCGGATCGTTAAAATTGCATTGCTCAATACCAATCCATATCACGCTGCATCAAAAACGGTTGAAGTACAACAGCGATTTGTCGGGATGGCACATCTGGGCAAATTTCAAGAAATCACAACCAATTATCTCAAAGATACGATGCTACATCCCGATCACCAAAAAGATATGATTTTGCGCGAAAAAATACTCAATATGGCAAAGACTATCGGAATTGAAGGCTTTGTCAACGAAGTAAAAGCGCAATTAGCACGCCCGAATTCTATATATGATTTACCAAACATCACTTGCCCAACCTTAGTGCTTACAGGGCGTGAAGATGCTGTTGTGCCATTATTCGCGCACGCAATGATGTACGATCATCTACCGCATAGCCGCTTTATCGTCATTGAGAACTGTGGACATCTGAGTACAATGGAACAACCTGAAAACGTTACACAAGCCTTGCGTGATTGGATTACTGGTGCAGGCATCTGGAAAGAGAACTCAGCATGAAAAAGAATCCCTTAAGAAAAATTTGGGCTGAGGGTGGTGTTGTCATTAATGGTTGGCTACACATCCCGAACACATGGTCAGCAGAAGTGATGGCACATGCAGGATGGGATAGTATTGTTGTCGATATGCAACATGGGATGCACAGCATGGAAAGTGCCATCCAATTACTGCAAGCAATCAGCACAACCGATACAGTGCCTCTTGCACGCGTTAATTGGAATACACCTGGTGAGGTCATGCGTCTATTAGATGCAGGAGCATATGGCATCATCTGCCCGATGGTGGATACCCGTGAACAATGTGAAGCTTTTGTTGGTGCGTGCCGTTATCCCCCACAAGGATACCGTAGCTTAGGACCTACTCGTGCGCGCCTTGTAATGGGCGCAGATTATGCAACCCATGCCAATGACGAAATCCTCACGATTGCTATGATCGAAACTGCGGAAGCCCTTGCAAATGTAGAAGAAATCGCAAGTGTCGAAGGCTTAGATATGATTTTCGTCGGCACAGGAGATTTACGCCTGAGTTTAACAGGGGGTATCGGCTTTGATAGTGACGATGCACAAGTGGATAACGCCTTAGATACCATTCTCGCTGCTTGTGAGAAAAACAATCTCATTGCAGGCATTTTCACCGCTTCTGCTGATTATGCTGCACAGATGGTCAAGCGTGGTTTCCGATTTGTGACTGTCAAAACTGATAGCATGATCTTAAGTGAATACGCAACACAACTGGTAAAAGATACCAAAGATAAATTGCTATAAAACTCAGAATTACTAAATTCATTATTTTCGATGTTCGATCATTATCATATAAAAGATATAAAGGATCAAATAATGGCTGTAACCTACCTCAAGCGTGGTAAAACGGTTGACGAAAAAGCACAAGCCGATGCTAAAGTACAAGACAGTGTAAAATCAATTTTGGCAGATATTGCAGAGCGCAAAGATGAAGCCGTGCGCGAATTATCGGAAAAATTTGATAAATGGTCACCTGAAAACTTCAAATTATCTGATTCACAAATTCAAGAGATTATGGATTCCTTATCACAACAAGTGATTGATGATATTAAATTTGCCCAAGAGCAAGTCCGTAATTTTGCAAAAGCACAACGTGCCTCCATGCAAGATATTGAAGTCGAAACATTACCGGGTGTATTTCTTGGTCACAAAAACCTACCGATTGCGCGTGTCGGATGCTATGTCCCCGGTGGACGCTACCCAATGGTGGCATCAGCGCATATGAGCGTTCTCACAGCTAAAACAGCAGGCTGTGATTATGTCGTTGCTTGCACCCCCCCTATCAATGGCGAAATCCCTGCGGCAACAGTAGCAGCAATGCACCTTGCGGGCGCAGATGATATTTATCTGCTCGGTGGTATTCAAGCAATGGCAGCAATGGCATATGGTGCAGTAGGTATCGACCCTGTTGATATGATTGTGGGACCTGGTAATGCTTATGTCGCAGAAGCCAAGCGGCAATTATTCGGTGTTGTTGGGATAGATTTACTCGCAGGACCGACTGAAGTTTTGGTGATTGCGGATGATAGCTCAGATGTAGAAATTTGTGCCACTGATTTACTCGGACAAGCAGAACATGGACCCTCATCACCTGCTATCTTGCTGACCACTAGTAAAACTATTGCTGATGGCATCCAAGCTGAAATTGATAAACAGCTTGCAGTATTGCCAACCGCAGATTTAGCAGGCGCATCATGGCGCGATTATGGTGAGGTCATTTTATGTGATACCGTTGATGAAATGGTTACTATCGCGGATGATATTGCCAGTGAGCACGTGGAAATTTTAACTGACGATCCACAATATTTCCTCGATAATATGCGGAACTATGGCGCACTATTCTTAGGTGCGCGGACAAATGTCGCCTATGGTGATAAAGTAATTGGGACAAATCACACGCTGCCCACTAAAAAAGCTGCACGTTATACGGGTGGCTTATGGGTCGGCAAGTTTATCAAAACTGTGACCTATCAACGAGTCACAACAGATGAAGCCAGTGCTTTAGTTGGAGAATATGGTAGCCGTCTGTGCGATCTTGAAGGCTTTATGGGGCATAAAGAACAATGTGATTTGCGTGTGCGCCGTTATAGCAAAGAAGTCATGAGCGAATAATCTATACTAAGAGTACTTTACTATACAATTTAGAAACTCGATGTAAGGGTTTGGTGCGCCAAGCCCTTATCGTAAAATCAGTATAGTGTAAGGACAGACGTGCTATATTTTCTACGATTATTAAAAATAGCAAGCAATCTAATGTTCCTCTATAATCATTTCTATATGTGAATTTATCAAAAATATGTGGAACAAGCTATTATGAACAAGCCAATTACATCAGTTGAGGTAGCTAAACTTGCAGGGGTCTCGCAATCGACTGTATCGCGTGTATTCAGTGACAATAGCCCGAATGTCAGCGATAAAGCACGGCAACGGGTACTTAGAGCAGCAGATGAACTCGGCTATCAACCAAATATCATTGCACGCATGATGAGCACGCGCCAAACTAATATTATTGGTATTGTAATGGCAACTATCACAAGCCCATTTTATCCTTATGTGCTCGAAAAATTCTTAAAAGAACTCCAAATAACAGGTCGCCAAGTTCTCTTATTTACGGCATCAGAAAACCAGAGCGTTGATGATATTTTGCCACTTGTCTTGCAATATCAAGTCGATGCCTTGATTGTCACCTCAGCTACGCTATCCTCAGCAATGGTTGATATTTCGACACAAAGCGGAACACCCATTATTTTATTTAATCGCTCAGTCAGTAACCCGAATGTGAGTGCCGTATGCGCTGAAAATCTTCTAGGGTCTGCGCTTGTTGCGGATACCTTACTCGATACAGGGCACGAGCGACTCGCCTTTATCACTGGTTTACAAAATACATCCACAAGCCAAGAACGGGAACAAGGATTCACTGAGCGTTTGCAAGCACGAGGCTATCTGGCACTCCAGCGTATAGCAGGACGCTATACTTACGAATCAGGATTTGATGCAACCCAGCAATTGCTCAATAGCGATTATCCTCCTGATGCAATCTTTGCAGCGAACGATATTATGGCAATTGGTGCGATTGATGCTATCCGCCAAAATGGCTTACAAGTTGGACAAGATGTAAGTGTAATTGGCTTCGATAATATCCCAATGGCAAACTGGGATGCCTATCAATTAACAACCATTAGCCAAGATGTCGATACGATGATACAACGCACGATTGAGATCATGCAGGCAAAAATTGCTGATCCGCAATCAATTGCTGAAACCGTGCATATTACAGGTGAGTTAGTGATACGGCAATCTGTAAAAAATTTAGTATGAGAGAATGAGATAAACCTTTATGACAAACTCTATTGTTGGTAAAGTGGCACTCGTTACAGGCGGTGCAGGTGGCATCGGTAGTGCAATCTGCCGACGCTTAGCATCAGAAGGTATGTCAGTCGTCATTACTTATAGTCGTAGCAAAGATAAAGCTGAACAACTAGCACACGAACTCGATGGGGATAATCATCTCGTGATACAAGCCCCTGTTGATGATAGCATCGCACAGATAAAACTTGCCCAAGCAATACAAGCGCAATACGGCACGCTCGATATACTAGTCAATAATGCAGGCATCACAAAACCCGTCGCGCATCATGATCTTGATACCCTGACAGATGATCTTATTGATGATATTTTCCGTGTCAATGTACGCGGTACACTAGCATCTATCCGAGCAATGAAAGCACTACTCATGGCAGAAGATGGTGGACTAGTGATTAACATTAGCTCAATTGCTGCCCGAACAGCGGTTGGCAGTAATGTCGCCTATTGTGCTAGCAAAGCAGCGTTAGATAATATCACCATGAGTCTTGCACGCGCCCTTGCACCCAAAATCCGTGTGGTAAGCATTTCCCCCGGTTGGACAAACGGCGAATACGCACAACGGATGCCCCCTGAAATTATCCAAGAACAGCGCGATTTAACACCCTTAAATCGTATCGCAGAAGCAGATGATACTGCCAATGCTGTTTTTGCAGTTGCGACTCAACTCACGTTCACAACAGGTGCTATCATCCCCATTGATGGTGGTAGACCATTAACCTAATCAATCAATGATTTAATCAAACTACCACAAATTATATGGAAGTGAGGATAATACTCATTACGGCACAAGTGTTCGCCGATGTTGTTTACGATATTGATTAGGGGAGCAATGCCAACGTGCTTTGAAAAGATGGTAAAAATGGCTCAGATTACCGAATCCTGTATCATAAGCTATATCTGTTGGCGAATTATCTGTCGTCAACAAAAGATCACTTGCATAATCAAGGCGCAAATCATTAATGAATTGTGATGGTGTAATGCGGTAATAATCTTTGAATGCTCTACCAACATATTCAGGACTACGATTAGCAAGGCGCATGAGTGCATCACGCCCTTCTGTAAAATGCTCCGTTTTTTGCATCTCTTGTTTGAGAGTCGTTAGCCATTTTGGGATAGGGTCATTGATGAGTATATAGTCTGCCATAAAATACTCAGTGATAGTGTCGGCTAATAATGTACGTAAGGTCTGCCGTGAGCGCGTCTTATTACCATATAATGACCGCCCCCATATTTGTAGGCGCATCTGTAAATTAACGTTATCACTTTTTGTAAGTTGAATTGTAGGTGGTTGCGTTACATCAAGCAATGTATCAGATTGTAAGTCCAAGAAAGTTACAATTGCAGTGAATGTCTGTGATAAAAATGCTAGATTAATCAATTTACAATTCGTATCTTGAAATTTACTAAAATAATGCGCGTCATCAGGGCGAATAAAGACAAGTGCCCCACTATTAAGCTGTTGTACTTCTCCATTAATATGGTGTTGGATACTACCCTCGGCTATTAAGAAGATTTCATAAAAATTATGCTGATGTAATCGTGTAGAAATCTGATCTACAAATGGATAAAACGCATAATGTCCCTCAATATCGGTATCAATAATTTTAGCAGCACGTAATTCCATAACTCTTGCCTCAATATCAAAATAGCACAATAATTCGTTAATTTATCACAAGACATTGTACCAATATTTAGCATATCCTACTAATAATGAAAATAGTTTAGTTCAAAGGGATACACATCATGTCACCATTCCGTATTGAAGATGCAACTATCGAAAAATATCATGAAGATGGCTATATTTTATTTGATAAACCTTTATTTGCACAAGAAAAATTTGATCGACTAAGTGCAATTTTTGAAGCCCTAGTGGCTGGACGTGCAGAAGGAACACGAACAGACGAATTAGACAAGCCTCATTTTACAGATCCGCGTTTGTTTGAATTTTTGATGGCAGATGAAGTTCTCGATCTTATTGAACCGTTAATCGGTCCTAATATTGGCTTATGGTCAAGCCATTTTATTTCTAAAGAACCGCTTGTAGGACGTGCAACACCATGGCATGAAGACAGCAGTTATTGGCAAGGTCGTCTTGATCGTATGGATCAAATTGTCACAGTTTGGCTAGCAATTGACAATGTAGACCGTGAAAATGGTTGTATGCGTGTGATTCCGGGCACTCATCAAAATGGTTTCTCTGAATATGATGTTGTTGATAAAGCAAACAATACTTTTGGTAGCGAAATAAAAGCCGAGCAAATTGATGAATCAAAAGCAGTTTATTTTGAGCTAGATTCTGGTTATTGCTCATTGCATGATGGACGTATCATTCATGGTGCAGAAGCAAACACGAGTCCGCGTCGGCGTGCTGGCTACACAATGCGGTATTTCTCAATGGATATGAAATTTGACCCAACTGCCAAAGGAAACGATACGCATAAATTATGGTTATGTCGTGGTGAAAATATCGCCAATAATCCGATAGAACCTTTACCGCAAATGAGCTAAGTTACACTATATCGTGCTGGTAGAGCTTGTATAATCACTATACAAGCTCTTTGCTTGTTTAAAAATAATTTAGATACCAAGAATATACAATGTAATCTGGCATTTATTTATAGATCAAGAGAGGTTTTTTTATGAAACTCAAATGGTATGGTCACGCATCATTTCGTATTACATCAGATGCTGGTATGACGATCATCACTGACCCTTATACACCTGACTTAGCAGGATATACAGAATTTTCTGAAACGGCTGATATTGTAATCACTTCGTCAGATGACGATAATTATCATTGTCGTAGTGATCTGATTCCGGGCAATCCAATTCGCGTTAATGCCGTTGACATCGCAAAAGATGGTGGACGTGATATAAACGGGTTACATGTTGATGCCATTATCACAATGGAAATGGAAGAACATCCCTATCATGCGCCAGGGCAAAATGCGATGTATCGTTTTGAGATTGATGGAATCAAAATGGCACACATGGGTGATATTGGCAATCCATTTACACAGACACAAATCGACTTTTTGAAAGATGTTGATGTCTTATTAACGCTTGCTGGCGATGTACCAACCATTCAATTAAAAGATTTATGCCCTGCACTCATCAATGAGATTAAACCGAAATTAATTGTGCCAATGCACTTCCGCACGTTGACTTATAAACCACGCGATGGCTTCTGGATTCAGTCATTTTTGGATTATTTTGATGATAGCGATGTAGATTTTGCCTTTAATCATGAGGCTGTAATTACCAAAGATGATATTCCCGCAACAACGCGTGTACTTGTAATTGATTATGTCCGCTAATGTGAGTATATCAAGGAGGCTGTCACCCCTCCTTGATATATTTAGGGTTTCAGTGCTAGTGTTATAATTTCGCGTGGTTTGATGGTGATTTCTACTTGATGTTGATTCATTTTAAGTTGCTCTTCATGGCGTTCCATCAAATCACACAGATGAACGTCTGAAAACAAACGATCAAAAGTGAGTTTGGCGTGGGTACGCTGATTATGTTGTTCTACAAGACGTATGATTAATGCTGTGCCATCTTCTGAGCGTTTAATCGCTTCGATGGTAATATTGGGGGCATCACATTGTAAGAAGCTATGAGTATCTCTCATTTGTGCTGTTCGTTGCGTGTATAGTGGCGTATTCAAGCCTGTAGCAGCACCAATCACATCTGCCTCACGCCAGCCACCTTGATGCGGATAGATAGCATAGGTGAAATGATGGGTTTCAACATCCGCGACAGGATCAGGTGAGATAGAGCCTTTAAGTAGTGTTAAGCGCATCCATTGATGATCTGCTTCATGCCCGTATTTGCAGTCATTGAGCAATGCAACACCATACCCAGTTTCAGACATATCCATCCACCAATGAGCAGGCACTTCAAATTTCGCAGCATCATAGGACGTATTGCGATGATTTGCACGTTCAATGTTACCGTAAGCAATATCATAGGTAGCATGGCGCGTATTGACATCAACTGGAAATCCTACTTTGAGCAATTTTTGACGTTCATGCCAATCAATTTCTGTCTCAAATACTAATTGTCTTGAGTCTGCCATTAAGCTAATCCGTTGTGTAATAGTGGATTGGTAGCATTGGCGTTTGAGTAAGAGTGATGCGCGTAACGACCCTGTTTCATCAATTTCAAGTAAGTAATTACCCGTAATAGGTAATTCTTGCTGAGTGTAGCTGGCTACAATATCCCACGCATCATACTTCCCAGGACGATCTTCATATAGTTGAAAACGGTTACCATGCTCCCCTGCCATCAGTACTTGACGTTGGGCTTCTTTATCCCAGAGTGATATTAATTCACCAAAATCATTAAATTCTGCGCGGATATAATTATTTTCCAATGTTCTGTTAGTGACCGTAACATGGTCTGCATTCTGCGGCGGTATCTCAGATGATAATTGCAAACTTTGGTAGCCAATAGTAGGCATACCTTGCTGGAGGCTACGAGCTAATACAGATGTTGTGCCGTCTAAGTTATGGATAATTTGTTGATCTAATAAATTACCATCAGGATCGGCTAAAGATTTTCCATTAAGCAGATCAGCATCAATTTTGATGATCGTATCGTTGGTTTGGAATTGTAAGATAGGATTAAAAATCAGGATATTATCACCAATAGGCTCGCCAAATAGTGCAGGTGTGGCTTGGGCGATAATGGTATCTGCGTAATCTTGTAGGCATTGATAGTCTTCTAATAGTTGATGATAAACTTCAGTAATATGTGTTCCCGGTAAGGCATCATGAAATTGTGTATTGAGCAGTGCTTTCCATGCTTTATCGAGTAGGTCTTCTGGATAAACCCCTGTTTGTAGCCATGCCAATGTTGCTAACATTTCGGCTTGCCGTAGCAAAATTTCTGATTGACGATTGAGCTTCTTCAGACGACCTTTAGTGGTATATGTACCGCGATGCGTTTCAAGATAGAGTTCATCATTCCACGTAGGCAGATCAGTCTCTTGGGCTTTTTCAGCAATAGAAAGCAGTGTATCTTCTGGATGACTAAATTGTGTCGGGACCATCCCCGGAAAATCTTGATAGCGGATAGCACATTCGATCATCTCTGGATCAACGCCACCACCACCATCCCCCCAACCATAAGTATAAATCATCTCACCAATGGTTTCCTTATCAGAAAAATCACGCCAATATTTATCCATATGGTCAGGATCAACCATGCCGATAAAGTGTCCCGGTGGAATAACGGTCAAGAGTTTTGAGCCATCAGGACCTTCCCACCAGAATGTATTCTGTCGCCAAGGATTGGTATCATTCCAGACGAAAAATTTATTACTAAGAATGACTTCGATGCCACTACGATAAAGGATCTGTGGTAATGCCCACGACATCCCAAATACATCAGGTTGCCAGCAAACTTTAGAAACAAAGCCAAATTCTTCTTGCCAGAAGCGCTGTCCATGTAAAATATGACGCACAAATGATTCACCAGAAATGAGATTGCATTCAGGTTCAAGCCAAAATGCGCCTACAGGCTGCCAACGCCCTTCAGCAATCCGTTGTTTAACTTGCTCAAACATTTGTGGATAGTGTTGCTTCATATCCGCATAGATTTTGCAACTACTTTGTGAGAACTTGAAATCTGGATATTGTTCCATGAGACGCAACATGGTGGCGTGTGTGCGCCCTACTTTGCGGATATATTCTCGGTGCGTCCATTGATAGACAATATCGAGGTGTGAATGCCCCACCATATGTAGCAAGCCTGATGTTTTGAAACGATCTGTTTCATAGACATCAGTTCTAAATTGTGACTGAATCTCTAGGAGACTTGTTTTAAAAATAGTATAATCAGGCTCGTGGATAGGGACTTCGAGTAGTGCTTGTAGGAGATGCTTTTCAATAAAGTTTTTGAGGCTATCATTGATGTTTTCCATGAATAACACTTTGAAGGCTGCAACAAAATCCCAATACGCAGCTTCGACATCTGCATCAATGGTGATAAGCTCTGCTGAACGAAACACATTATAGTCGGTTTCGCTCGGATACCAATAAATATAAGATTCGAGTTCAAGCTGGTGGCTTACGCCCCCTACTGCTGATTCAGTGAGCAAGACACTATTACGAAATGGATCAAGTCCGTGATGTGCGACACCATCAAGACGCAAAAGCGAATCGCCGCCGACATATATCCGCATGAAAACGCGTTGTCCATCCATAGATTGTGGGATTGTGACTTGTCTGCGGAAGAAGGCACTCACATCTTTGCCACCCCATGTATCACCAACTGTGATTGGACGGTAATCTGTATCAATATCCTCGTAGACACCAACATCACGATAATATACTTGTTTAATTTCCCAATCAAGAATTGCATAACGTTGTGTGACCATGCGTTCTTGAATCGCTTCAAGCCTTAAATTAGTTCTTTCACTGAAATTAATAATCCGTCGTTCTGCGTTTTTCTGTTTTGTACGCCAGCGACTCATCATCTCGCGGGCATCGTGGTTCATGTCCATTATTGATTAGCGTCCTAGAAAATATGTTGATTATGCAGGATATATGCATATCCATTTAATTTATTTATTCGATATAGAGGATAGATACATCCCCTACCCAAGTAACAATAACGCCCAATTTTATAATTATAGGAGGGCTACTATTTTCTCATCATGCAAGAAACAAGCTGCTTTATGATCGATCTCATCAATCTGATAAAGCGGTGGTTGTGCGTCTAAGCACTTATCCATGTGGTGTGGACAACGTGCATAGAATCGGCATCCTGCTTTTGATGAGGTACGCATTTCCTCTTCCGCAGGGAGTTCAATCGTACCTTCCCAACGGATTTCAGGATCAGGCATGGGGACGGAATTTACGAGCAATTGTACATAAGGATGTTGTGGCTCGTTAATGACTTTGAGCGAGTCGCCTGTTTCTGCGATTGCACCTTGATAGAGAATAAATATTTGATCGCCAATTTGGGTTGCAGTACTCAAATCATGCGTAACATAGATAAAAGAAATGCCGTCGTCGCGCAGACGCATCATAACATCAAGAATTGAAGCACGTAGAGACGCATCAACCATTGATACGGGTTCATCTGCGACAATTAGTTTGGGACGTGTAATGTAGGCGCGTGCCATCATAATGCGCTGACGCTGACCACCGCTAAGTTGATGCGGATATTTGCGAAGTACATCTTCGCCATATAAACCAACTTTATTAAGCGAGTCTTCGATCATATCACGCGCCATTGTTTTATTATCAGCAAGATCGAAGTTGCCAATCACCATATTGAAGACGTGCTGAATACGATAAAACGGATTATAGACGCTGAACGGGTCTTGAAAAACAGCTTGGACTTCTCGTCGGTAGTTTTTCTTTTCAGCAGGGCTGGCATTGGCAATATCCTTGCCTTCAAATAATATTTGTCCTGATGACAGGTCTTCAAAGCCTAAAATCAGATTGGCTAAGGTCGTTTTACCGCTACCACTTTCACCTGCAATTGTCGTGATGGTTGCAGGTGCTTTAGGGATGTTCATATGAAAGTCTTGTAAAGCAACTACATCAGTTGTCCCACGTTGCTGATAGGTTTTAGTTACATTACGGACTTGTAGCAACATCTCGGACATCGATAAAACTCCCATCTGCTTGTTCTTCGTATAAATGACAGGCTACTTCTTGCCGTGGTCTAATTTCTTGGCGAACTGGTTTTTCTGTACGACAGCGTTCCATCACATAAGGACACCTTAGCTGGAAGATACATCCCGGTGGAGGATTGCGTGGGTCATGCGTAATACCCTTAGTGATTTTGAGCGGTTTTCGTTCTTTTAAAGACGGCACACTATCAATCAATAATTCAGAGTATGGATGCCCCGGATTTTTAAAAATATGCTCCACAGATGAAATTTCGACCATATTCCCTGCATACATCACAGCGATACGATCTACCATTTGCGCCATCAAGCCCATATCATGACCGATCATAATCATGGATACGCCGAGGGCTTCTTTCACCTTGAGCATGGTTTGTGCAATGACTCGTTGAACAACAACATCAAGTGCACTAGTTGGTTCATCAGCAATAATAACGGCAGGATTTAAAGAGATTGCCATTGCAATACAGACACGTTGCTTCATGCCACCACTTATTTCATGAGGATACATATCATAAATACGCGCTGGTAAGCCGACCCAATGGAATAATTCTAAGATACGGTCTTTGATGTCCTGTTTACTGCGTTTCTTTGCTGTATGTTGTTGAATCACATCAGCAATTTGAGCACTAATTTTCATAGTCGGATTGAGTGAATTCATCGCACCTTGCGGAATTAATGCTAGGCGTGACCAACGCATTTGACGAAGTTCTTCCGTTGTTAATTGAAGAAGATCAATGTTATCAAGCTTAATTTCACCCTCAACGATGCGCCCCGGTGGCGAAATTAATTGTAGAATGCCCATCGCGGCAGTTGTTTTGCCACAGCCTGATTCACCCACTAATCCTAGTGTTTCACCTTCATATAGAACAAAGTCAATCCCATCAACTGCACGAACGTCTCCTTTGGGTGTTTCGTAGAAAATCTTGAGACCATTTACCTCAAGAACAACCGATTGATCTGTATTTGTCATAGGGATTGTTCTCCTTAAGCTTTCCGCAAACGTGGATTAGCAACTTCATCAAGACCGAGATTAATTAGCAATAAGCCAACAAACATCAATGATAGTAATAGTGTGGGGATACCCCACCACCACCACATATTGAGAGACAGTGCAGCAAATTCGATGGCATCAAAAATAATGCTACCAAGTGTTGGGGCGCGTTGTGGTCCTAAGCCTAATGTTTCTAAGCCGACGGCTGCGAGAATTGCACCTGTTGCACCTGCAATAAAGCTCGCAAATAAATAGGGAATCAGGTTCGGGAGCATTTCTTTAAACATAATATCAAATGTAGATGCGCCTGAGATACGCGCCATCCGAACGTAACCACTTTGTCGCATACTTAATACCTGTGAGCGGATTTGGCGTGTTGCGCGCGGCCATGCAAAGAGCGCAATCAATAAAGACATCGTCGTGATGTCAATACGCGACAGTACAGATTGTAAAACGATCAACACAAGCAATGCAGGTATCGTAAGTGTTACATCAGCAGCAATGCGGATAACATCATCAACCCACCCTCCCATGAAACCTGCCATGAAGCCAAGAACGATACCCACACCGATCCCAATTGAGGCTGCGATAACACCAATGAGAAAAGTATTTGGTGCGCCAACGATCATTAATGCCAGAATATCACGCCCAAGATTATCTGTACCCAGTGGATTATTCAGTGTCCCTTCTTGTCCGCGTGAATTAGTGAAGCCATAGGGTGCTTGACGTGGACTACCTGAGCGCGGTGAGGCTTTGCTCACGTCATATAATAAAGGACCAATTAATCCCATCAATAGGATTAGAACAAGGATTGTCGCACCACTCATCAGCCGAATATTTAGCCAAGGTGTATCCCATACATTGAAGCGTCCCATCTTATTTTTAGACTCTACTTGAGGTTGCGTAACATTTAGTTGTGTCATAATTATGCACTCCTCTGTTGAACACGCGGATCAATAAATGGGTACAGTAAATCCACAATCAAAACAGCTGTTGCTGTCATCAAAATAATGATGAACGATGCCCCTTGAATCACAGCAAAATCACGCGTTAGGATATTTTGATAGATGATGAAACCCATCCCTTGGTAACTAAACACACGCTCAACGAGAACTT
>JBAUIA010000002.1:0-4935 GCA_049680565.1 Phototrophicaceae bacterium | reverse complement strand
AATCATCTCATGCGTGAACAAAATGACCGTATCCGCAAATTGGAACATATCGCGCACATTGGTAGCTGGGAATTGAATTTAACCACGAACGAATTGATGTGGTCAGAGGAGTTTTATCATATTTGTGGTTTAGATCGTGATACACAGCCCGACTTCGATCTAATGATTGGGTTAATCCATCCTGATGATTTGGAAGAAGCGCTCAAAGTGGTCGACAAAGTTGTTAATACTGGCGAACCTTATTTTATACAAAAACGCATCATCCGTTCCGATGGGCAAGTACGTTGGCTCGAAGCACGGGGCGAAGTGGTACTTGATGGGCAAACACAACAATCCAAACTGATGGGTATTTTTTCAGATATTACGCATCGTAAAGAATCTGAGATTGCCCGCGAACGGAGTGAAGCACGCGCAACTGCCTTACTCAATGCCATTCCTGATCTTGTATTCCGTTTTCATAAAAATGGTACATACCTCGACTTTCATGGTGATGCCTCGCAACTCATTGATAGCGATCCCCATGTACTAGGCAAAACAGTCACTGAACGCTTAGGTGCTGAACTGGGGCAATTATTTCAAGATACCATTCACCAAACGCTCCAAACTGGCACGATACAATATATTGAATATGAAATAAGCGCTAACAATGAGAAACGAATCATTGAAGCGCGTTTTGTACAGAGTAATCTTGATGAGGTCACGGCAGTGATGCGTGATGTTACAGTAGAACGCTATCGAGAACGTGAGATTATAAATAACGAGATGCAATATCAGTCACTTTTGGCTGCAATGGTTGAAGGCGTTATTCTACAAGGCGCGGATCGAGAAGTTATCATGTGTAATGAAGCAGCGTGTGAGATTCTTGGCACAACGCGCGAACAACTGCTTGCGCCAGTTGCGGAACATCCTAATTGGAATTTTGTCGATATTGATGGCAATCTCCTCACCTCAGAAACCTATCCAACACGTATAACACGCACGACTGGCGAGCCACAATCCAATATTGTTATCGGATTTATTCATCCTCAAACGAGTAATATGCGCTGGATAAAA
Organism: Phototrophicaceae bacterium; assembly: GCA_049680565.1. Taxonomy (GTDB): domain Bacteria; phylum Chloroflexota; class Anaerolineae; order Aggregatilineales; family Phototrophicaceae; genus JAUZRW01. Next base: position 3,882 of record JBAUIA010000002.1, on the reverse strand, counting down.
CTCAATGTCCGTGCGATTTTCGATCAAGAAACACAGCAAGTTGATAAAACGGTACTCACTTTTGAAGATATAACCGATGAACGCCAAGCCGAACAAGATCGACTCAATGCTGCCCTTGAACGCGAACGTATTAATCTTCTAAATAGTTTTATTCAGATGGCATCGCACGAATTTCGCACACCCTTATCGGTCATCTTGACCAATCTTCACTTGCTATCACGTCTATCCGATGAAAGCAAACGCCAAGAAAAAATTGAGCGCATCAAGTTACAAATTCAACGACTTGACCACCTGATTGCCATGCAATTATTGATGACTAAATTAGATACAGGTATCCAACTGCGGTTGAAGCCTCACAACATAGATGTAACTGTGTCACAGGTCATTATGTTATTTGATAGCGAACTAAGCAAAAAACAAATCCGTTTTGATACGATACTTCAAGATAATTTACAAGCGATTTCTATTGATAGCGAGTATTTTAGTGAAGCCTTATCTCAGATTATCAAAAATGCTGTTGCCCATACGCCGATAGGTGGCATAATTACATTGGATGTGCGGCAAGTATCAAACAACACACTCATCACAATCCGAGATACAGGTGTTGGCTTATCCGAAGATGATTTGCCATTTGTATTTGATCGCTTTTGGCGCAAAGATAAAGCCCACACCGATGCAGGCTTTGGTTTAGGACTTGCCTTGGCAAAACAGGTTTTGGCACTTCATGGAGGGTCAATTACATTATTGAGTGCGCTCAATGAAGGCACAACCGTCACAATGATACTGCCATTCACATCGCAAGACGCTTAATCTTGCTTATTTTCCATAGCTTGAATATCTTTAAAACGTCGCATATAACGCTCTGGTTCTGTTAAGAAGGTTGCCCCGAGAAAGGCATCTGCTAGAGACGCTGCTGTTGATGTACCGACAACCCGTCCACCAATTGCCATCACATTCATATTGTCGTGCTGGACACCTTGAGCAGCACTGTAAGTATCATGGGTGATAGCGCAATAAACCCCTTTAATTTTATTCGCAGCGATACTTGCACCAACCCCACTTCCACAGACTAAAATACCACGTTCGACAGCATGATCGGCAACTGCATACCCAACCGCTTTGGCTGCATCCGTATAATCAGTACGAACCGTATCCGTATCAACCCCTAAATCAACCACCTCATGACCTTGTTCCTTTAAGTATGTCACAAGAAAATCTTTCATTGTAAATCCAGCATGATCCGATGCTAAAGCAATTTTCATAATATATCCTCATCATTCTGATAATAACTTGCTGCATGTATCTATCATACCGAATTGTAGGCTATTGCATAAGATTGATTGCTTGATTAGGATTTTAGAGTACGGATAATCAACATTTTCAATCCTCTATTGTTATGATTTGGCTGGCTATTTTGTTTGTGGTGAGCATTATGGTATATCTATGGAAAGGTGATGCTGTGCTAGAATGAATGTCAATGAGTTTATCGATCATAAGCAAATAGAGGGGAAATGGTGTTGATAGTGCTGATAATCAACAAGCTCAACACCCTAATGATTGGGTTAAATTTTCTGTAAGCGCTTACTACAGCGAACCTATTATCGAGATATAATTATTTCCCATAAAAATTAAACTGTTACTATTCAGAAGAAGGTGAAAACGATGTATGGATATACTGGTAAAATATTACACGTTAATCTAACGACCAAAACCACTGAAATTGAAACCCCTGATGAACAATTTTATCGTGATTATGTCGGCGGTAGCTTGATGGGCTTATATTATCTATGGAAAAATGCGCCTGTCGGTGTTGATGCCCTCAGTCCTGATAATGTATTAACCTTTGCGGTCAGTGCGCCAACAGGCTTGCCTGTCAGTGGGCAAAGTCGTTGTACGGCAACCTGTAAATCACCGAGTAGTGGCGGTGTAGCGGATAGTCAAGCAGGTGGATTTTTCCCTGCGGAAATGAAATATGCTGGCTTTGATGCCATTGTGATCCAAGGTGCATCGGATACACCCGTCTATCTATCCGTCATTGATGGCGAAGCGCAACTCCATGATGCCAGCCATTTGTGGGGTAAGCTCACCCATGATGTTGACCTTGCACTCAAAGCTGAACTGAACGATAAGAAAATTGAAATTGCTCAAATTGGTATTTCTGGCGAGAAATTATCAAACTTTGCAGCCGTCATGAACATGAGTAACCGAGCATGGGGACGCACAGGCATTGGTGCGGTCATGGGCAGTAAAAAACTCAAAGCAATTGTTGTGCGTGGCTCACGGCGCGTTGTCCCTGCTGATAAAAAACCCATTCTGGAACTCGCAAAATTAGGCGCAAAAACTGTCAATAATGGTGGCTTTACCTTTGGTAAATACGGCACATCAGGCGCAGTCACCAGCCAACAAGGCGCAGGTGGCTTACCAACCTATAATTATAATAGTGGGACATTCCCAACCTTAGCCGATGCTGAAGCAATTGGTGGCGAACGACTCTATGATGAGTTACTACGTGGGGCAGAAGAAGGTAAGCAAGATAAGCAAGGGCGCGATACCTGCTATGCCTGCGCGGTACGTTGTAAACGGGTCGTGCAATCTGAATATAAAGACCGTTCGATTGATCCTGAATATGGCGGACCCGAATACGAAAGTATCGCAACCTTTGGCTCATATTGTGGTATCAACGATATTCATGCTGTGACTTATGCCAATCAACTTTGTAATGCCTATGGGGTGGATACGATTTCTTGTGGCGCGACAATTTCGTGGGCGTTTGAACTCTACGATAATGGTCTACTAACAACTGATGATACCGATGGTATTGAACTCACCTATGGCAATGCCGATGCCATGATTGCTATGCTCGAAAAAACACTCAACCGTGAAGGCTTTGGTGATATTCTTGCCAATGGGTCGGCAAAAGCTGCTGATATTCTGGGAAGAGGACATGAATACCTTGTGACCGTCAAAGGGCAAGAACTCCCTGCTCATATGCCACAAGTCAAACGGGGCTTAGGCTTAATCTATGCGGTCAATCCCTTTGGTGCCGATCATGAATCTTCCGAGCATGATAGCCAATACCATCCACTTGCTTACGAAAAAACAGGCGAACGCCTCTCATTGGTTGGCTTGAATAGTCCACAAGATATGCATATTCTCAATAACGAAAAAGTTGAATTTATGTACACCACCCAATGCACCGTCAGCGCTGCTGATACCCTCGGTTTATGTGTATTTGTATTTGGCTCAGCATGGCAACTCTATGGACCACAAGAAATTGCTGATTTGATGACGGCTGCTACAGGCTGGGACTTAACCATTGATGATATTAAGCATATTGGTCAAAAACGCCTGAATATGATGCGTGCTTATAATGCCCGTGAAGGTATCCAACGCGATAAAGATACCTTGCCAGATAAAATGTTCAAAAAAGCACTCAAAGGTGGACGTACCGATGGCATTATTCTTGATCGCCAAGAATACGAGAACGCACTTGATTATTATTATCAACTGGCAGGGTGGGATGTTGCAACAGGCACACCCACGCGTGCGTCACTCGCTGCGGTAGAACTCGATTGGGTCGCGGACGACTTAGCCCTCTAAAATAAAGCCTATCATCAAACCATAGAATCTTTGGGGAGGACTTCATGTCCTCCTATTTTGTGATTTGTAGCCATTTGTGACATCCAAAGTCATCAAAACCGAGCATCATTCAATTCGGCGGATGTAATCTTGTGGATCATCGACTGACCAAATAATGATATATGGCTTATCATCGGATGATACAGTTTGTAACTGTAATTCGCCTGAAGCTAAGAGCCACAGTTGAACAACTTCTCCTGTATCAGGATGGGTTGTTTCTCCGAGCAATGTATTTTGCTCAAC
>JBAUIA010000001.1:0-24372 GCA_049680565.1 Phototrophicaceae bacterium | reverse complement strand
AATTTAATTCGTGCCTTAACGGAGACAAAACAATCCGTCAAAGCAATTTTTGCAGATACCGAAACTCCAATTTTTAGCCTCAATATTAGCGATAAACTCTTATTCACATTCCATGATTTAAGCGTTGCTTACTTACAAACCTTCAAGCAAGATTACGATACACTCGTTAATCAGAACCCTAAAGATATTGCTAGTTTACCGTCACCTTATGTATCCACACTGCTCGAATACGCCCGAAAATGTTTTGCCTCGGGTCGTCCCCTGCGGTATCAAGTAGCGTTTACATTGGGTGATGAAATGATTGTGCTCCTAACCCATTTGAGTCCCTTACGCGATGATGATGGACGCATTTACCGAATTATGGGACTATGTCTTGATCTATCAGATAAACTCGCTTACGAAGAAGAGCAGTTACGAACGTATGAATTGCACTCCGCATTGAGCAAAGCCCAAGAATTAAATCGCTATAAAGCGGAAGTGACAACGTTAGTCGCGCACGAATTTCAAACACCGCTTTCTGTCATCAATACATCCTTATATATGATGGAAAAAAATTCTGATGGACAGCCAATTGAGCACCGCTTAGGGCAGATTACACGACAAGTCAATTTACTCCAACAACTGATGCAGCGCATCATTGACCTTAATCAAGGGGCGATGATGGAACAAGAGTTAGACTTAGCAGAAGTTAATTTTCCTGAATTTGTAAACAATATTATTAATGATCTCATCACCAGTTTCCCTGATGGTGCGCCAATCACATTTACAGCAGCCATTCCCGAAAATCTGATTGTTACAGACACTGAATTAATGCGACAAATTGTAAGCAATATTGTTTCAAATGCGCTTAAATATTCCGCACAAAGCAAATTGCCAATCCAAGTAACCTGTTTTAGTGATAATCGGCATTTTAGCTTTGTTGTCAAAGATCAAGGAATTGGTATCCCCAAAGAAGATTTGGAAACTATCTTTGACTTTTTCAAACGAGGACGTAATGCTGAAAATCATCAAGGGATTGGCGTTGGTTTGATGGTGGTCAAACAAGCTGTTCATCGTCTGGGCGGTACAATTGTTATCACCAGTGAAGAAGGCGAAGGCACAACAGTTACAATTAACTTACCGCTAGCTGCAGTCTATCCCAATACATCCACATAGCTAAGAATTTATGATTGTTTTTGCTGTCTTTGCCATGCGCGCAAAATCGTCATACCATCTGTTGCAAAATTAGCAAAACCAATCGGTATCAACGCGCCCAATACATACCACACGGCATTAACCGCAATGCCCCATCCGATGATAAAACGCGCCATATCGCTAAATCTCCATAAGAAGCTGCCTAAAAATAAGAATCCAATCAAAACAACCATACTTATAATCGGTCCCCCGATAGCACGACGGATATGGATGGTTGGCGTAAGCTCTCCTTCATTCGGTGGATAGCGTGTTGTCCCAAACAGCCACCAGAAGCGCACGCCAATAGCCCGTTTGCCAACCTGCTTGGCTGCCAAAAAATGCCCGTAATGATGTACCACATCCGATGCAAAAAAGATAAATGTCGCAATCAAACCTGCAATCAAGGCATCGAGAGGGGTTAATGTGGTCAAGATGCTTGCCAATATCGTACAGAAGATAACCATTACACTTAAGGCAATCTGTGCCGAGCGTGCGCCAGAAAAAGGCATATCAAAAAATTTTGAACGAAAGACGGTCTTATTCATATCAAACATGATGCTATCTTATCCTATTTCTTCGTGCTTTTCGTGCCTTCGTGGCGAAAAATCACTTTAAAATATACTTTTTAGTATACGTCATTTCACCTCAGACCTTTAATACATTTATCATCCATCATCTAACGAAAATCTGATGACTTTGAGATAATCATGCAATATATCTCATCAATAATGAATATGCTACAATGAAACGCACTAGCTAAGATCAATAATCTATGTGATGCGCGTTTTAGTGCAGTCTCATTTTACGAAATCAGTCATAAAGGAATGGAACAATGGCTCAAGAAATTGCAACACTCGGTGGTGGATGTTTCTGGTGCTTAGAAGCTGTCTATGACCAGCTAAAAGGCGTGAGTGAAGTCGAAAGTGGGTATGCTGGTGGGCATGTCGAAAACCCAACGTATGCCGAAGTTTGCAATAAAACAACAGGTCATGCAGAGGTGATTCGTCTGGTATTTGATAACGATGTGATTAACTTTACCGATATTCTCGATGTGTTTTTCACCATCCATGACCCCACAACACTCAATCGCCAAGGTAACGATGTTGGACCCCAATATCGTAGTGCAATTTTCTATCATTCGGATGCACAAAAAGCCGCCGCCGAAGCAAAAATTAGCGAATTTGATGCCAATGGTATTTGGTCAAGCAAAATCGTGACTGAAGTCACACCGATCAATAATTACTATGTCGCAGAAGATTATCATCAAGAATACTTCGAGAATAATCCCAATGCAGGTTATTGCCGTGTTGTTGTCGCCCCTAAAGTGACAAAATTCCGCAAGCAATTTGTAGATCGCTTGAAAAAAGAATACGCATAAGCTGTATCAATGACGAAGGCGGAGCATCTTGTTCCGCCTAATGACACCCACTTACAACAGATGAAACTAAGGTATTATGGCAGACGATCAAAGCAATCATCCACTTTATAGTAAACCAGCCAACCCACATCCATTAAGTGACCAACCTCCCGAAGCAGAAAAACCAAAAGGGGTCGCTATTCCAATTCCACTTAATGCAAAAATACCACTTTTGACCTATAGCTTATTGATCCTCAATGTGGGGATTTTTATGTTACGCTATATCACCCCTGAATTATCGAATGAAATCTTATTTGCAGGTTATATTGACCCTGCGTTGATTTTCCAAGATCGCCAATTTTATCGCTTGGTCACAGGTATGTTCTTACATTTCAATGAAGCACATATCCTCTTCAATGGTATTGCGCTCTATTATGTGGGTAGCCATGTCGAACGCTTATTTGGGCATACACGCTTTGCTATTATCTATTTGTTAGGTGGCTTGGGGGGCTCAATTTTGCCCCTACTCCTGAATAGCGGTGGATTGGGTGCATCAGGGGCAGTATTTGCAATCTGGGGCGCTGAAATGATCTTCTTGTATCAGCATCAGCAACTCTTTGGGGCGAATGGACGCGCACGCTTACGCGCTTCTCTGACGATGATGGCGGTTAACTTCATTGCAGGTTTTTCAGCAAATGCTTTAGCCAGTGTTGCTGATAGCCCTGTGCGTGTTGGTAATGCAGCCCACTTTGGTGGATTAATCGGTGGAGCGCTGCTGGCATGGATGATTGCGCCACATCTTGTTGTACGGCGTAAAGTGGCTACTGAAAATGACCCACTACAAGTTGAAATTGTTCAAGATAAGCACCTCAAAGATGATTGGCAACTAATCGTTTACTATAGTATCGGTTTGCTGGCGATCTTGTTGCTGGCGATTTTGCTGCACGCCTAATGTTTCGATTTCATAGCGTAAGAGGGCGACTTCTTGCGCGATTTCTTTATTCTCTTGGGTTAGCCGTGTAATCACCGTCGAAAAATAAAGTAATAATAAGCCCATAAAGCCTGATGCTAGCAAAAATAATAAATTAGGTGGGTAAGCAATCCCAACAAGCGCCGATAAGCCATGCAGCAAATCGCGCCAAACACTGACTATAATCATCACAAACGCTGTTCCGAGCCATAACAACGAGTATTCCTCGCGTAGCGAGCGTCGGCGTACCATTTCTAAGATCAGCACCAATGCTGCAATGGATAATAGTGTTGTGAGTATAATTGAGCGTTCCATCAGGCGTTTTCCTTTATATCGTCCTCCATCAGATTAATGCTTTCTGCTAGGGATGACAATAGATGAAATTCGATGATATTATGTTTGTCGATTATTAAATCCTAGTTAAAGTAAATAATTTTAACAGTCTTTTACTTGCGAGGTTACAATTTGTTACAGTATACTGTTATGGGATTAAGATAGAGGAATCGGAATACATGCGTTATCAACAATTATATGATATAGCAAAAAGCCTACACCGTGACCATATTATTACAAATGAAACCCTCAAGCGTCTGTTGGCACAAGTCGGCGCAGCCTTAACTGTCGAACAAGGTTGCTTGATGACCTTCCGTGATGGGGGCGCTGTCGATCAGATTTTCGTTTTGGGCGCAGATGAAAACCCGCAATTACGAGACCGTACGCGCTGGCAAACATTGGTTGATAAAGGCTTGATTGGTCATGTATATTATAGTGATCGTAGCGTTGTAATCCGCAATATTGATAATGATCCCCGTTGGTCTGCCCTAATCGACAGCGATTTTCTACCACACTCAGGTTCTGCTACGGGCATTCCGCTCGAACATGAAGGCATCGTTCATGCTGTCATTGTTTTAGTCCATCCTGATATTGATTACTTCACACAAGAGATACTCGACTTTTTATACGAAGTTAAAGATATTGCATCCCATGCGTTGGGAAATATGTATATTGCTCAGAAGAATGCCGAAAGTAGCTTCGATACACGCTATCATGCTATTTTTGAACATACACCTGTGCCAGTCATCTTAACCGATAATAGTGGCGTAATCGTGGATGCTAACCTTAAAGCCTGCGAATTTTTGGGATTTCGGCGCGTGGTTTTACAAGGGATTCCCTTGCAAGATGTTAATATCATCACAGCCGAAGACCTTCAAAATATTACTGAAGACGATCAATATTTTCCGACCAATACCTATGATATTGATGGTAACAACATCCCCACATTGATTCGCGCACGTCGGGTTGAACTCGATGGTAATCACTATATTGAGTGGGTGCTGCAAGATATGAGTGTCCAGATGGAATTAGAGCAACTCCGTCGTGACCTCACCGCGATGGTTTACCACGATTTACGCGGACCGATGGGCAGTATCAGCATGGCAATTACAAAGCTGCAACAATTGCTTGCCGATCATGAAAATCCTGCTGTTATCAAAATTTTGAATCTAGGTTTACGCAGCACGCAACAAGTTTCTCGTCTAGTGGAAGCCTTGCTCGATATTCAACGGCTTGAAGGTGGCTCATCTATTCTGGATACCAAAGCCAGCCAAGTGCATGAAATTCTGGCAGATGCCTTTGAACTTGTTCAACCAACAGCCGATAACGCAGGCATCAATGTTCAAATGGATATTGCTTACATGCCAAAAATCAATGTTGATGCCGATATGATTAAACGGGTTATCATCAATTTGATGGAAAACGCTGTTAAATATACCCCAACAGGCAGCCATGTGACCTTACGTTCAGAAGATGCAGGCGATCGCATTCGCATTGTTGTATCTGATACAGGTCCCGGTATTCCTGTTGATATGCTGGATAGTATCTTCAAGAAATTTAGCCGTGTGAGCCACAAAAATGTGCCAAAAGGATTGGGCTTAGGTTTGGCTTTTTGTCGTTTAGCTGTTGAAGCACATGGTGGGCAAATTTGGGTCGAAAGCGATGGTCAATCAGGCTCAGACTTTATCTTCACGATTCCGCTTGAACTCGATAAAGATGATCTACCTGAAACGGCGGAACTCATCAGCGATACACCCTCTAACAGTGAAGCATCTGATGATAATACCGAATATGCCACTGCGCGATGATACGCTCTCTGGGAATTATATTATCCTATGCTGTACGTGAATGAGACTGTCCAACAATCAGCAATGTAAGCTAAACGTAATAATAGCGTTTCTATGACCTGTTTTTCTTTGTACTGTTCGTGACTCATCTGCTACGCTTTTATCCTTGCAGCCTTTGCGTTCTGTTTTTACAAATGTTTTAGAACGAATTAAAAATTCTCCACAAATTGATGTCACTTTTTTACAATTAAAACCTCAACACACTTGAACAAATGTGCTAAAATAATACCATCATAGCAAACTGATGCCGATTCTTTTATAAAATGGAGTGGCATGAGTGCGATGCGAGATGTAGACTTGTGATACTGCTGCACATATACGAATAGGATAACGGGTGAAGCATCTCAAACAAGTTGGCATTTTAGGACATCCCAAGCGACCCAATACCGCACCTGTTGGCGCACATATCGAGAAAACCTTGCAAGCGCACGGGATTACAACATGGCATTATGAAGAATGGGTGCCTGCGGAGGCACGCGAATCAATCCCCAATAGTGATATGGTGGTTGCTATTGGTGGCGATGGCGCAATGTTACGTGCAGCACGATTATGCGCGGAATACGATGTTCCTGTACTCGGTATTAATATGGGACGCTTAGGATTTTTAACTGAAGTATCTGATCCTGATGATTGGGATGCAGTGTTGCCAACTTTATTAAATGGCGATTATTGGATTGAAAGCCGTATGATGATTACGGCAACCGTACAACGCGATGATGTGATGATTCATCGTGAAAATGCCTTGAATGATGTCGTGATTAGCGGCTTGACTGCTGGCTCAATGGTGCAAATTGATCTCTATATCAATCAACACTGGGCAACAACGTATAACAGCGATTCGCTCATCATTTCAACACCGACAGGCTCAACAGCGTATGCCTTGGCAGCAGGGGGTCCTATTCTACCGCCTGACTTATCCAATTTGCTGATTGTGCCAACGGCTGCCCATCTGAGTATGGATCGTCCAATTGTCTTGTCAGAAGGCTCAGAAGTGGCAGTACGCTTGAGCCATGAGAACCGAAATGATACGATTATCACAGTCGATGGGTCACATCTTGGAAAACTAGAAGATAATGACATCTTATATATCCAAGCCAGTGAGTATGTCAGCCGATTTATTCGCATGCGCGAACCCAATTATTTCTATCGCTCATTATTAGATCGCTTAGAACCGAGAGTGAATCGTACCTTACCAACGATTAAAAAATTAAAATCCATGAGAGGAAGCTCATGAGCCAAGAAACTGCAAAAGCAATTTTACCTGTCCCAGCCGATGTGACCGATCCCGATCAAATTGCAGGCGGGGAAGACCGTTGGGTTAATTGCCCACTCAAAGATTGCAAACGCGATGCGGATTTACTTTATGAAGATTTCTATCTGCGCGATATTCGCAGTAACCGCCTGATGTGTAGTAGTTGTGCTGTGCGTGTCGAAATGGGGTATATGGCGCGTGAGGAAGTTAAAAAATCAGATGATCGCTTCTTCCAAGGCACACAACTCGATAATATTATTGTATTTGGCGTGATGGTAGCGGGTAGTGTTGCGGTCAATGCCTTTATGCTGGTGATTGGCTTTTGGTATTTAGCACTATTTTTAGGCGCAGGGGTGGGAGCAACCTTAGCCACCTTTGCCCGACGATTGGTACAAGGGCGTGTTACCCGTCAGATGCCTTATTTTGCAATTGCAGGCATCGTCATCGGCGCATTATTTGCCCCGACAGTCTATTTCTTACTGTCATTTGGTGTTTTTATCTTTAGTCCCTCATTTAATATTTCGATCATCATCGCATCGGTTGCGATGGGGTCAGGGGCATGGGGTATTTTCTTACGCCGTATTTAATATCAAAAGCTGATAATGTGTAGAGGTGTTGCTCTGTCTGCGCCCGCCAAGAAAAACGGCTGGACACGCTGATCCATCCCTACAATTTCCAAAGATTTTTAGGACATATTAAAGGGCATAGGTCGTAGGCACGTATAATGCCGCGTCTGAATGTAGATATTTCTAATACAATACGCGCAATTTCCTATTAACCAATATCATGAATTGCCATATCATAGATCAATCAACCGATAACTTGAGAGCGACTATCAGATCACTATGTTAGAAGAATTACGAATCCAGAACTTTGCTATCATTGATAAATTGACTGTTGATTTCACGCAAGGATTCAACGTCATCACAGGCGAAACAGGCGCAGGTAAATCAATCGTTGTTGATGCGGTTGAATTATTGCTTGGCAAAAAGCCTGATAAGGGGTCTGTTCGCGCTGGCACAGATAAAGCAATTGTTGAAGGCATCTTCGCCCTTGATGAGCGTGCTAAAGCGCAAGTGATTCCGATTCTGATGGATTCCGATTTAATCCACAATGATGATGAAGCTGATTTCCTCACTTTATCGCGTGAAGTCCGCAAGAGTGGGCGCTCATCCTGCCGTATTAATGGCATGACCTGCAATAGCGAGGTCTTAAATGATGTCGGTGCAATCTTGATTGATATTCATGGACAAAGTGGGCATTTATCGCTCTTTAAACCACGCGCACATATGGATTTGCTAGATCGTTATGCTGATTTGCTAGAAGTGCGTGATGCACTCTCAGAAGTCGTCAATACCTTACACAGCATCCGCCGTGATATAAAAGTGCTGACGGAAGATAAAGATGCCTTACAACGCAAAGCGGATTTGTTGCGCTACGAAGTTGATGATATTGACGAAGCCCAACTCAAAGCGGAAGAAGAAGAGGCGCTAACCAGTGAATACAACCGCCTTGCGAACAGTGAAAAACTCGCTGAATTATCAAACCGTGCGTTCAGCTTACTCTCAGAAGATGAAGATGATGATTTTACGCCTGCGGTAGATGCCTTACAACAAGTGCTATCTGCAATGGAAAAATTAGTCAAACTTGATCCTGACCAACAAGATGATTATCAATTGGCACAAGAGATTGTAACGGGCGCTCAAGAGTTATCCATTAATTTAGGACGTTATGTTGATGATCTTGACCACGACCCCGAACGCTTGAATATACTCGAAGAACGCCTTGATTTGATTAAGAAACTCAAGAAGCGCTATGGCGCAGATACTGTTCAAGATTTACTTGATTATGCCGATAAAGTGCGTGCAGAATTAGCCAGCATCGACCATAGCGAAGAACGGCTTGAAGAATTGCATAAGCAAGAAGATAAAACTTTGCGCCATATTGGGGAATTATCTGAACGCATTAGCAAAATCCGCGAAGTAGCAGGGCGTGCGCTCGCTAAAAAAGTTGTCCGCGAACTTGCTGATTTGCGGATGGAACAATCTAAATTTGAGGTCTCACGCACACGCAAACTTGATCCTGACGGTGCATATGGTAAAGATGGCAAACGCTATAAATTCGATGCCTCTGGGATTGAAGAGGTTGAATTTTTGCTGAGTGCGAACCCCGGTGAACCCTTGCGCCCATTGGTGAAAGTGGCTTCAGGCGGTGAAGCTGCTCGGATTATGCTCGCGCTCAAGAAGGTGCTTACGCAAGCAGATTACACACCGACGCTCATCTTTGATGAAATTGATACAGGCATTGGTGGACGCTTAGGCGCAGTTGTCGGTGAAAAATTATGGACACTCACCGACGGACATCAAGTTCTGTGTGTGACCCATCTGCCACAATTGGCGAGTTTTGGCGATAAACATTTCCATGTGACCAAGCAAATTGTCAATCAGCGTACCACGTCACACTTGACTGTATTAGACCAAGAAACCACTCGTATCACTGAACTGGCAGAAATGCTCGGTGCGCTTGGTGAAAGTGGCTTGGAAAGTGCGCGTGCGCTCCTAACAGAAGCCCACCAACGCAAAGATCAAATGGTCAAAGAAGTTGAATTAGAGCGCCAACAACCGCCATTCTGATACAGATATGCTACATTGTAGGGACGAGGCATGCCTCGTCCGATCTTTAGAATGTCGCGCAAATATCTTTTAATTATCGGGATAATTGAGTAGTGATGTATTGTTAATCCAACCTGTGAAATCTAAGGTCTGCACGCGATACCATATCGACTCTTCGGATTGTAAAGGTCCATCGGTGATGATGAGTTCATTGCCGACAACTAACGAACCAATAACTGTAGACCCTGCGACAGGTTCACTATAAATATCGACGACACCGCCTGTCACAACCAGTAAATCACCCACAGCGACTTCAAATACTTGGCTGGTATCTTCGGTGACTTCAATCACAACCTCGCCTGATGCAATCGGTGCGAGTAATGGTATGGGGATAAAGGTAGCAGGTAGCGCACCATTGACCCAATCAATATTCGGACTCCCTGCAATTTGCGTCGTGATGTCATAGACTGTGCCATCAATTGACGCGACATAGACAGCATCACCAATATCTAAACGAACGGCTGTTTTATCAGGACTCCATGCAACATTATCAGGCGCAGCATCACCAATCGGCGGTGTTAAGGCTGTGCCGTCTTGGTCAATCAGTTGCAAAGGTGCTGTTGCATTAATCCGAGAACCCAGCATCACCAGTGTATCATCCGATAGTTGCACTGCATCTTGTACCCATGCCATGCCAATATCACTCGCAAGGCTTACAATTGGATTTGCTCCTGAGCGATCAACACGCCCAAATAAAACCGTATCTTCAGGACCTGTACCACTCACAATAATTTGCTGACCGTTACTACTCCAATGTCCATAATCATATTGTAAAAAGGTGGGTGCAACTGTCGCAGGTGGTGGATCAACCCGTTGTGCAAAACGGATGGTTAAAGCACGCCGTCCAAATTCATAGGCAGTAGTCGTGACCAGTAACGCACTATTATCGCTTGACCATTCAAAACCGAGGACATCCCATCCTTCATAATCACCTGCAACCCCTGATGCGGAACAAAAATTTGGGCAGGGACGCAATAATTGGTACGCTGGATCAGTGGATAGTTCGCGCATGGGTTGCCAAAACCATAAACCTTGGTCGAGTTCGCGGATCGACGCATTCTCAATATAGAAAGCGAGCATCCGTCCATCAGGTGACCACTCAACAGCTTGTACGAAGTATTTATTTTCAACTGCTGAGCTTGCTTCAAAGCCTTCAAAAAATGGCGAAAAAGTATATGTGCCTTCAACAATATCAGGATTGCCAATATCGACAAAGCGTAACATGCCAAAATTATCCGCACGCGCCCAACGTCGTGGGTCAGCAGGGTTATAGTCAATATCAATTGTACCACCGAAATTTTGTTCAAATTCGCCCAGTTGAATCCCCGTTTCGGTGACACTTAGTGCGAAGGCACGCCCACTTTCGGGTGGCATTTCAAAATTATTTTGGGCAGATGCTACAAGGCTCAAGCAGCTTATCATCATTACCAGTATCAATAATCGTTTCATGGTCTATCTTTCTGCTGTGGCTTGCGAATAGACCCCTATTATACGCAATCGCATATCAAAACGGGATACGCATACCTGACGAATCAACAATCATTCCCCACCTCCTTTGAAATGCCATTAGAGGATTGACACACATCATACTATCTTGATCTAATCGAACGCCGTCTTAAATTCCTCGACAGCACGCTGACCATTGCGTTCTAAACCTGCATTGAAAGCATCACGATCTGAAACACGGTATTCCATGCGTTCTACACGGAAACCTGCTAATTTTTCACGATTTTGACGACGTTCTTGTACCTCTAGCAAATACTCAACAGTACGAACCACACTATCGGTATCTGTCCAATCAGCTTTATAGAGGATTGTCCCCGAACGATTGAAAATCCATGTCATATTAGGGTAGCCGCCATAGCGTTGATGACATGCACCATCGAGTGCATCCAACACAATTGGGCGGGTTACACCATACACATCACGCAAGGCTTGCGCGTGTTCGTATTTTTGTTCCATGCTACTTAAGTGAAGATAATTCTCACCGGGATGGGCTTCATTGGTATAGAGGAATACGGATCCGATGCCTTGCGACGCAAAGCGTTCGGCGGCTGCGTTCATCGTTGCCGATGACATGCCGCAATACGGTCAGGTAAAGCTCCCGAATTCCACAATTAAGAATTTGTTCTCACCCCATAATTGACTGAGTGATGTTTCGCTCTTATCCAGATGCCATAGCGGAAAATCAGGCGCATCCGACCCAACCGCAGGGCTATCTTCCCACTTCATCAATTTTGAAAAATAACGCCGATGGAAAATTTCATAATTGTAATCACTTACGGATAATATCTCACTCATCATCGTCCTTTCTGACTATATAACTTACACTTTTCCTTGCTGTTATGATGAGTATATCAATGAAATACAATTACTGCTGAGTGCTACTAGCCTTGAGACGAGGCATTAATGCGCTCAGAATATCTTGTGTGACAGCATCGGGTGTTTGGTCAGCATTGACGCGGATAAAACGCTTACTGTCATTTGCAATGATTGTCTGATACCCATCATACACACGTTGATGAAAATCTAACTCCATCGAATCAAGCCGATTCCAATCTTCGCCAAAGAGTTGCCCTTTACGCCGACGCTCTAAGCCTTTTTCGGGGGTCAAATCCAGATAAATAGTGACATCAGGGTATAATCCACCTGTGGCAAATTGCAAAATCTGTTGCAGATCAGCCACAGGTAAACCATGCCCATACCCTTGGTACGCAAGTGTACTATCTGCATAGCGATCACACAGAATGACCTTACCATCTGCTAAAGTAGGACGAATGACCTCGCCGACAAGTTGCGCCCGACTCGCACAAAAAAGCAATAATTCGGCACGAGCTTGCATGGCATCATTATCAAGGTTATCAAGCACAATCGTCCGTATCTGATTACTAATATCAGTACCACCCGGTTCGCGCGTTAAAATTAAGGGATAACCTTCTGCCTGTAGGGCAGCATAAACTTCTTTGATCTGAGTCGTTTTGCCACTACCTTCTGTGCCTTCAAATGTGATGAACATTCACGATCCTCTATAACATGATATGATCGGCTCAATTAATGTGTGAGAGTTTGCTTGTTTTCAATATCTCTTTCCCTACAAAATAAGGATAGTAGGTCTGTATAATTTGTTATGCTTTATGTGAAATAGATTGTCGAAAAATCAGGAAACTAAGCTAAATAACAAGCCTTAATCTTAGCTTTCAGCCGTCAGCGAGTTAGCTTTTTCTAGCAATACACCGCGCTCAGGCAAAGAATTGCGTAGTGTTCGAGAACTTTACTCGTAATTTCTTAATTTCTTCGTGCTTTTCGTGTCTTCGAGGCGAAAAATCACTTTAACAGATACTTTTTAGCCTACTTCATTTCACATCAGACGTTTGTTATGAATTTGCCTCATCTTCTAGCAACTTATTGACGGCTTCTAGCAAGCGATCATGTACTAACCCATTACTGACAACCATGCCACGATTCGGCACAATCCGTCCTTGTGAGAAGATCAATGGTGATCCATCAACATCGGTTGCTTTGCCACCTGCTGCCAAAACCAATGCCACACCGGGCGCATGATCCCATGTATAATGCGGACGTTTATTATCGAGGTTGGGTAAGCGCAAATAAACATCAGCATCGCCATTCGCAACTAGCGCGTATTTTTCCATGCTATCCAGTTCGAGGACTTTAGCATCTGCCATATTGGCATTTTCACGGACGATAGCCATACGACTTTTGCTAGCGTGTTGTTTTTCAAAACTTTGCACAACGGTTAACTGATCGCTGCGATCACTGACATGAATGGGCTTCGTTTCACCTGTGCCAAGTAAAGGTGCTTGATAGGCAGTGCCATCTTGGATGAAGAATAATGCGCCTTCATCATCATCACCTGATACGCCATCACCATAACCGGGAGCAGCGATAATTGCGCCTGTCGGTTGACCGCCTTCAACAATCCCTACACCAATTGCATAATGGCGCATGGCAACAAAGCCTTTTGTGCCATCAATCGGATCAATAATCCATGTCCGCGATGCGCTGTCTTTATCTGCGCCTTGGTCAAGCCATGTTGTGATATTGTTTTGCATGATATTCACATCCAGAATTGTCGTCAGCAAATTGATAATTTCAGCTTTTTGCTTGTCGGATGTCAATTCTAGAAATTGTGCGCCTGCTTCTTCAGCTAAGACAGCATCGTCTGCAAAATATTGAGCTAAAGCGCGTCCAATAATAATTTGCGAGCCATAATCTGCAATCGTAACAGGCTCTGAATCTTGCTTATCTTGACTCAGCTTATTCATGCTGCGTAAAGAATTATGTTGGACTTCACGGCATAAGATTGCAGCTTGCCGCACTGCTTCAATAATCGGATCAATGTTCATCAAAATTCTCTCTCGTCATGTTATCAACTATAAACGCCTGTTTGAATGTTATATGTTGCATGTCCCTACACGCTTTAATCACAGTGAATTATAAGGTCATCCAACGGGAGGTCTAACAGATTCTGACATCATGAAAGCATTTCAAAACAGGTTCTATGAGTAGCATACGTCTTGATGCCATAAATCGCAATATGACGTGCAATTAGATACCATCATTTTGAGGTTAAATGATGAGAGATAGAACGGCTATTTTTAAGTTTGGCACATATTAGATGATATAGGGTTGAACGTTATCACGACTTACTCTGTATAGGCTTTTGTCAAACGATGCCAAATGAGGAAGCGCTTGGTATCATCCCCTGCGGTTGTTGCTGCTGCATATAAACGCAATTCATCACCATCCAATTCAAAGTGTCTGACTTGGCGTGTTCCGCGATAGGGTGGAAATACAGCACTCACAATATGATGATAGACAATCCGTGCGTCTTCATCAATTTCGTATGTTCCAAAATAAGCATGATACTCCGCCATGACTGTTTCAAATACGGTGATGTCTGTATGTTGGTTGAGGGGTTCTTCTGTGCGAGAAAGATGCACTGACATATTGCCAAACACATCATACATTAAAATACCATCAGGATTCTGTCCGCGTGTGTGTTCTTTATGACCATCAGGGAATTCAGTTTCTTGGGAAATTAAACGCCAAGTGCCAATCAATTGCTCTTTAATTGTCATGATATGCTTGTGTCCTACCTATATAATGGATGAGTAGGCACATTGTAGCATCACTTGATGCAAACGATCATTTTTCTCAATAGGTATTCACAAACAAGCCAATAGGCGATTTGCGTCAATCGCCTATCATACTGTCTTATATCTTCAAAATAGATATTCTTATTTTACTACCCCTTTGATGAAGGCATAAATCGCTGAGAAATCATCATCGCCAAAACCATACTGGCTCGCTAGTTGATAGACTTCTTTAGTAATATTCGCTGTTGGCATCGATACACCTGTGCTGAATGCCGTTTCAGCGACCATTTGCATATCTTTTTGCATCCAGCGCAATGGAAATTCGACTTCAAAATCAGCATTTTCAATTTTGGCACGTTTACCTGCTAAATATGGTGCAGCAACCACGCCCCCAACTAGAGTATTCATCAATGTCTCGGTTGATAATCCGAGGGATTCGCCTAGAACTAACCCTTCAGCAAACGCCATCATGGATGTAGCCAACATATGGTTAACCACTAACTTGAGCGCATTACCATCGCCGTGCTTGCCGACATGGTTCACGGCTTTGCCCATCGTATGAAATAGCGCATCGTAAGCGATCACATCAGTACGATCACCCCCGATAAAAAAGACGAGTTGTGCAGCTTGTGCTTGGTTTTTCGAGCCAGCAACAGGTGCATCCATAAAGCGAATTTGACGCTTATTTGCTTCATTTGCCATTTGCCGAGCAACGTTTGGATTGACTGTGCTACAGTCTATCCAAATGCTATTTGCTGGCATCGCATCTAAGAAACCCGTATCAGGCGCAAGTGCTGCCTCTGTGACCGCTTGTGGATGCGCTAACATTGTAATCACACACTCGGCATTGTGCGCTGCCTCTGCTGGTGTCGTTGCCCATAGTGCGCCATTTTCTAATAAGGATTGTGCTTTAGCTTTAGTACGATTATGAACAATGAGATCATGTCCTGCATCTAAGAGATGCCCTGCCATACGGCTACCCATGATGCCTGTGCCAATGAATCCAATTTTCATGATGGTGTCCTCTTATTAGAATGGATTTTGTTATTTGTAATTTATGATACTGTTTCCG
Source organism: Phototrophicaceae bacterium (assembly GCA_049680565.1). Lineage (GTDB taxonomy): Bacteria > Chloroflexota > Anaerolineae > Aggregatilineales > Phototrophicaceae > JAUZRW01. The sequence continues at coordinate 8,576 of JBAUIA010000001.1, read as the reverse complement.
CCTTAGATGGCTCAATAGCCGTTACTTGTTCTTGATAACGATCAATTTTCATATCAAGGAAAGCGACAGTTTCTTCTAGGGTTGCCATCTGTGCCATAATCGCTTGACGATGGACTTGTAAAATATCGAGCCGCTCATTAAGCGTATGATCGCCTTGTCGGAATAGATCGACATAGTACTGCATTTCCCGAATCGACATCCCTGTTGCACGAACACGTTTGAGAAATTCAATACGTAATACATCACGCTCTGTATAGCGACGATGTCCATTATCGGCACGCTCCACAGGGTCTAACAAGCCGATTTGCTCGTAATAGCGCAAGGTTGGAATCGGTAAATCAGTGTGTTCTGATATTTCCTTGGTGGTATAAGTTGTCATCAATCATTACCTTCTTTTGCGAGTACTCACTTGTAACGATACAACGTAAAGTACACTTTAGGTCAAGGGATTGATTGACAATGGGGAAAATGCGATGTTATCACGCGTGTTATTGCGTGCTAGCACAATGTAAGCCTTTAGTTGATTAGTCAGAAAAACACTTACTTTCAGTGACTGTTGGTAGCCCATGTGCTGATTGTGCCATCTGCCCAACCAATCAGTAACAATTTGCCATCAGGTGAAAAGGTCAGGCTACTACTATAGGTATTGGGACGAATAATTTGTGTCAGTTCACGCTGATGATAAATATCCCATAGGCGAACAGTCTGGTCTTTGCTCGTCGATGCTAGCAGACTACCATCAGGTGAGAACGCAATTGCTGTCACTGATTCTTTGTGTCCCTGCAACATTACCGATGCCCCGTCATTATCTAAATCCCATAAAGCAATTGTTGTATCGTGCGAAGCCGTTGCTAAAATTCGGCTATTTGGCGAAAATTGTACACTATTGAGGTAACTACTATGTCCCACCAAGCCAATGGGTTCTTCTTGCGTCATATCACGTAAATTATCAGTAATCTGCCATAAGCGGACTAAGCTATCACGCGATGCACTCGCAAGCCATTGGCAATCAGGTGAAATCGCTACATGATACACATGACTAATATGCTTGAGTTTAACACTTTGCTTAATACGCCCTGTATGTTGTAAAGAACTGACATCACGCAATCGCACCGTATTATCATGTGCTGATGAGGCGAATAAATGTCCATTTGCCGAGAATGTGACACAGTATACTGCGCCATTGTGATCTTGTAAGGACATAAAATCATAAGGCTCATCATTGAGTGTCCACATTTTAATAATGCCATCATGTCCACCGGATGCCAATAAATGATCGTCATGTGAAAATGCGACCGACCATACCAACGCTTCGTGACCGTCTAAAAATGTAATAGGCTGAAGTTGATTATCGCGTGCATCCCATAAACCAACCGTATTATCGCGCGAGGCAGTGGCTACTAAGCGTCCATCGTGTGAATATTGGACAGATTTAAGCCAACTACGATGTCCTTCTCCCATAGCAATCATTTGCAATGATGCAGCATTTGTAATTGAGATTGTCTGTATATTCATAAGATTGTAGTAGTCAACTGATGCCATTCAAATGTCCCTAAAAGATCCTTTGATTTACTCTCAGTATGATGGGGAATATAGCGCTTGTCTACAGCATTACACATCTCTTAAATAAACGATAATCTGCTTAAACTGCACTAAATATATAAATGGACGCTTGTCTAAAACGAAGGGTTTTTTAGATCGAAAGTCAATCAAAAGAGCGACCTTTTTAGATCGCTCTTTGTGGATTGTGGAACTAGTCTTCTATAACTTCACCAACGGCTTCAATAACCGCAGTAGCCGTGAGTCCATATTCTTCATAGATTTTTTCATATGGAGCAGATGCGCCGAACGTATCGACACCGATTGTGATGCCGTATAAACCAACGTATTTTTGCCAGCCGAGTGTCACACCTGCTTCAATGCTCACACGCGAGTATACTTCCGATGGGAGCACAAATTCTTGATACTCTTCGTCTTGCTCATCGAATAATTCCCAGCAGGGCATACTGACAACGCGGGTTTTTACACCTTCGTCATCGAGTGCTGTAAAGGCTTCTAATGCGATTTCCACTTCTGAGCCAGTCGCCATAATAATCACTTCTGGACGACCTTTTTTGATGCTATCGCTCTCCGCAAGGATGTATGCGCCGCGTGCAACCCCTTCGTGAATGCCTTCCACATTATCGCTACCAAGGACTTCAAGTTCTTGGCGACTACCGATAATCACCGCAGGATGATCTAAGGTCATTGCAACTTTCCATGAGCCAATCATTTCGTTGGCATCCGCAGGACGGAACACATGCAAATTCGGGATCGTGCGTAAGCTCATCACATGCTCAACAGGTTGATGCGTGGGTCCATCTTCACCGAGACCGATGCTATCATGCGTGAATACGTAAATTACAGGAATATCCATCAATGCACCGAGTCGAATTGACCCACGCATGTAATCACTGAATTGTAAGAAAGTGGCGCTATAAGGCTTGATGATGCCACCGTGTAAGGTTAAACCATTGACGATTGCACCCATGCCGTGTTCACGCACACCAAAGCGTACATTACGTTCAGCAGGATCACCATGCCCGGTATTATTGGCATCGTTAATCAATGTTTTGGTACTACCAGCGAGATCAGCATCACCACCAATCATCGTTGGGATTTTTGCAGCGAGGGCGTTAATCGCAGGGCTAATCGCTGAACGGGTTGCCATTTTCTTATCATCAGGGAAGCTCGGCAAATCTGCATCCCAACCCTCTGGTAATTCGCCAGCGAAGGCTTGTTGATAGGCTGCTGCGAGTTCAGGATAGGCAGCTTGATAGGCTTCAAATTTTTCATTCCAAGCAGATTCCCATGCAGCGCCCTTATCAACAGCTTGGCGATAATGCGCTAAGGATTCATCAGGCACAACAAATTTTTCGTCAGGATTCCAACCCAATGTTTCTTTGGTCAAACGAACTTCATCATCACCTAATGGAGAACCATGCGCTTTGCTTGTTCCTTGTTTATTAGGGCTACCATAACCAATGATGGTACGCACAAGGATGATGGTTGGTTTATCGGTGACAGCTTGTGCTTGCTTGATCGCTGCATCCACCGCTTCCACATCGTTACCATCAGCGACACGCACCGTATGCCAACCTTGAGATTCAAAGCGTGCTTGCACATCTTCGGTGAAGGTCATATCGGTTGTGCCATCGAGGGTGATTTTATTATCATCATACAGATAAATCAGTTTACCTAATCCCCAATGCCCAGCGAGTGCTGCTGCTTCAATGGCTACGCCTTCCATCAAGTCGCCATCACTAACGAGTGCATACGTATAGTGATCGACAATATCATGCCCATCACGATTAAAATGCTTTGCGAGGAAGGCTTCCGCCAGTGCCATGCCGACAGCCGTTGCTGCCCCTTGCCCTAAAGGACCTGTGGTGGTTTCAATACCGGGTGTTTCACCATATTCAGGATGCCCCGGTGTTTTACTTTCCCATTGACGGAAATTTTTAATATCCTCTAGCGATAAATCATAACCTGTGAGATACAGTAAGCAATAAATTAACATGCTACCGTGTCCTGCACTCAGAACAAAGCGATCACGATTATCCCATTCTGGATTATGGGGATTATGGCGCAAATGCCGTTGCCAAAGCGCGTATGCCATTGGGGCTGCACCCATCGGTAAACCGGGATGCCCACTATTTGCTTTTTGAATAGCATCAATCGATAAGGTACGGATGGTATTAATTGCGAGTTGTTGTAAATCAGGTGTTGTCAATTTCTTTCTCCCTATATGATGTTTAAAACGAACCATTAATCTATGTATCAACTATACCGTGTGAGTATTAAAAAACCATCATTGATCTCGTAAATGTATGCGAATATATCGTGATTAGACGATATGATGGCGAATTTTCGTACATTTTAAACTTACTTCAAAACTTGAGGATATGACGCATCCATCGTCGTTGGAATTTGTAATTTAGTTGCCAGATGATACGAACTCATGTGATTAGCGATTGGATTCCCTGCTTGGTGCACAAATGCCAGTTCACCTTTGGTATGGGCATAGGGATGAATAACGCGCTTAAACACGGCACCGAGTTCTTCAAATGGTACATAGGGAATTGCATCGCAAATATTGACAATGCGATAACTGGTCGCTACCAAGCGGTCATATACTTCGGCAAACATAGGATCACCTGCACGCGGTGCAGCATAGGCATAGACACGCATTTGTGCGCGACGTTCGGGTGATTTTATGGCAATATCAAGGGCTGCCAATTGTGATATAGCTGCTCCTAAACTATGCCCGACGAGATACAATGGCATATCTGTATCAAATTCATCGACTAATTGCCGATAGCGTCCGCGTAAGCCCTTGTATACATCCCGAATGCCGTTATGTACCCGTCCATATTCTATATTAAGTGGATGGAATGGTACTAATTGATAATTAAGATTGTTGAACCATTCATCACTGCTGACCGTACCGCGTATCACAATAATGCCGTGACTATCATCTTTAGCACGCAAGGCATAGCCCATCAAGAGATTAGAAAAACTATATAAGACACTATTTCGCAATGTCTCGGTCACTCGCTGCGAGTAGCTGCCGAGAACGCCCATGATGCGCTCAAAGCCTTCAAGTTCTTCGATTTGCCAATTGAGATCAACGTCTTGGTAATCAGGAATAACATCTACACCTGTACGAATAACCCCAATCACGTCATAGTGTTGTTGAATATAGCCTTGAATATCTTCATAGAGATCATCCGTCGGTGTGTTGCTCGCTAAGAACAACTCATCATAGTATGGACGCGGTATTGCAAATAAGTCTTCCAGATCGGGATGTTTACTATCATCAGATTCCCAAATAGGTTGGGCTTCTCCCACTAATGCTAAATTCAAAAAATGATAAGATAAATCGGCATGGTATGGATGAAGTTGCATTAGTCGATTCCTTGATACTCGCGTGCTTTTTGGACGTAATGGGCTGCCCCATGTCGAATCATATCTAGTTCAGCATCGGTCACTTGACGCACCACTTTGGCAGGGCTACCGATTATCAATGAGCGTGGTGGAAACACTTTATCTTGTGTCAATAACGCGCCTGCACCCACAATTGATTCAGCGCCGACTTCGACCCCATTGAGCAAGATTGCTCCCATACCAATAAGTGATAAATCACCAACTTTTGCACCATGAATAATCGCGCGATGCCCGATAGTGCAATCCGTGCCAATGATAACAGGGAAGCCGGGGTCGGCGTGTACCATACTCAAATCTTGGATATTGCTCCGTGCGCCAATGCGTAAGGTTTCGGTATCACCACGAATAACCGCGTTGAACCAGACACTCACATCTTCAGCGAGATGCACATCACCAACGACAATTGCCCCTGTAGCAATCCATGCACTCGGATGGGCGTTTTCAGCTTGAAATTGATATTTACTCATTGAGGAGCCTTATCCTTTTGTTTTAGTCAGTATCCATAATTATACCGAGAATACTACAGTTTGATTAATCCATAGAGAGAAAATCGCAGATTTATAACCTCGTCACGGTGGCTACGCTATGCGAATGTTAAGACATGCCAACTCCCCAAAAAAATGAAAACATGCTATTATTCAATGAGGTCGTTTGCAAAACATTGTAGCAATCACCCAAACCCGCATCAATCGAGCCATGCACCACATAAGAGAGGTTTCATGACACAGCAATTTCGCAGTGAAGCATTAGAAGATGAGTTGAAAAAACTTCATAACATCGTTCAAGGTGTGAAGGCAACCGTGATCGTGAATAATGATGGTCTACTTGTCGCGGCATATCCCGGTGAAGATGAAGAAAATCCGCATAATAATCCGACGAGTAGTCCACAAGTTGCTGCCATGTCGGCAACCTTAATTGGACTAGCTGAAAAAACATTAGGTCGTCTTGCACAAGGGGACTTAGAACGTCTGTTGATGGAAGCAGAAGAAGGTACAATGGTGGTTTATCCAGCAGGGCGTGCATCGGTTGCTGTCTTAGTGGAAAAAGATGCCCATATGGGGCAGGTTCTATACGCAACCAAGCAAGCAGCAGCAGAAATCGAGAAAATCTTAGGGGGATAGATCGTCCCCCTCGTCGCTGTGGACAAAGGTTGCCCGCATGACTAAATTGCCAAAGCGCACGTCATCCCCATCACGGATAATTTGTGTGCTGCCCCCGGGGATAATTGCCCCATTTACAAAAGTGCCATTACGGCTGTTGAGGTCTTTGACTAAAACACGATCACCTTCGCGCAAAATAATTGCATGACGACGGCTCAAGCCTAAGCGATAGGCACCATGCGGTGTTAAATCAATATCAGGCACATAATCTGTGACATTATCTGCCCGTCCTACAACCAATTCATCATCGACTATCTTAATAATCGGGTCATTACCTTCTTTTGATGTGAGTTTTAGCTGCATACCAACAAGAAAGTCCGCACGCTTTGCAGCAGCATTTTTTGAATCGGTTTCACGTTTAAGTTCAGCTTCGAGTTGCATGGCTTTATAGGCTTCTTGCTGAAGATCGTTGGTGGTGTTGCCATTTTCTTCTTCATCGACAGGCAAGGTATCATCAGCAGGCTTTTGCGCTACTGCCTTACTATCGTTCAGTAGGCGCAAGGCTTCTTCAGCGGCGGCATTTAGATTAGGTGAGGCTTTATCATTTGATTGTTCCTCATGACCATTCTCAGGCATCTCGCTATTATTTGATTTATTGTTTTGGCTACTATCCATCATAAATATATTATCCAGCGCTTACTTTTTTAATGAGTTACGTCTTTAATGTTTACAGTATTTCTAGATTTATTGTGCTGTGTCATATCCAGAAAATCGTAAGACAAGGTCACTATTTTAAAGAATTGTAACATTAGTCCCTACGATGAACAATTAACGCTATCTACTTTTACGAGTTTTTACAAGTCTTGCAACACATTGTAACACCGCATAATAGTCATAAAAGCGTTCGTATGATAACGATCATCAACTATATGAGGCTATTTACGCACGCTATAACAGTCTAAACTTGTTAACTTTCCAATATGACAGATATGACGTAAACTTAAACAATATCTATGTTACCCTTTATATTGTGAAAACAAACAACCATTCGGAGCAAATTGCGATGTCCGACAACCAAGATTTTGATTTCGGTGATTTCGATGATTTAGGAAGCGACTTTGAAGAATCATCGGATGATATTATTGAAAATTACGATAGTGATGATGGTGATGCTGAGTTAACACCAGATCAAATCAACGCTCGTATTGATGCTTACGAAAAAGAGACGAAGAAGAATAGCCGTATTGTTGTTAAAGCAAAACAATTCAACAAACAACAACGCCTTGAAGCGATTCGGTGGCTTGGCGAAAGTGGGAATCCGCAAGCGATCCCATCCCTGATAAAGGTCTACCAAAAAGATCAAACCCCAGGGATGAAAGAAGAAGCTGCCTATGCACTGGGGCAATTTAAAGCCTATCAACGCGATGAAGATGATCCTGAAATGGTCGATATAGCCTTACAACGCATTGATGATATTATTTTGTATGATAAACGCGGTAAACGTACCAATTCCACTCTATTTATCTTGGGTGAAGTGATTTTGATTGCGACAGCCATTGTGCTATTTGGTTTTGGTGGCGTGCTGGCATCACAAAATGCCAATGTCCGCGCGACGAGTGTTTCACAGACTCAAACGGCACAACCGACCCCCACAATGGATACCGAACAAGCCTTACAAAATGACCTTGAGGGCTATTATCAAGGCTTGGTCAATGATGCGAATTTCTATCAACAGCAACTCGCATCCGCCACACGCGGTGATGGTATCAACTGTAATTTGAATGGACTGATGAATCCGCCATCATATACATTATCGTCAATGTGGCAAGATAATGCGTCTTATGTTGCAGCCGTCGATGGTTTGAATAGCACGCGCACAACGATGGCATCTGTGGTGAGTGCTTACGCCCAAGCCTGTAGCAATGGGGTTGCGATGCCGCGTGAAAATGCCCTTGATCTCGGTGGCACAATCATTGAGGTGCAACGCAGTTTGGCAGATGTACGCACGGCTTTAAATGAGGCTGGATTAGAAATCACCGAGCAAGTTTTTGCGACGGCGACCCCCTTGCCGAGCAGTACGCCTGATCTATCAATGCCAACAGCAACACAAGATTTAGCTTTATACAGCAATACCATTGCAACACTTGAACGCATCATCGAAGATATGGCGGATACACGCGGTGTTGCCTCATCGAATGTGTTCAATTGGCAACAAGTGATTGATAACAATGCCGTCTATTTAAGTGGCTGTAATCAACCGCAACCGATTATCCCAGAAAATTATACACTGGATGCGACACTAGCAGGAACATCAGCTTTGTTGGATAGTGCTGTGAGCAATGTCAATATTGGCTTAGAATCGACCCGTTTATCTGTCCAAGCATTCTATGCAGCGTGTTCCGCATCGCTAGTGCCAGAAGATGCAGCAGGGCGCTCGGCACAAGCACAACTCGCTTTATCTGCATTTGAATCCGCAACAATCGACCTCAA